>NZ_JBEPAK010000354.1:0-5480 GCF_040298565.1 Kitasatospora sp. NPDC001539
CCGGTCGCCGATGGCCGGGTCCTCGGCGAGGTCGGCGGAGTGCATACCGCCGGAGCCGCCGCACGGAACGGCGGCGACCCCGGCCGGAGACCCCCTGCGTCAGTGCGCGGCGGCCTCCCAGTTGGGGCCGACGCCGACGGAGACGTCCAGGGGGGCGCGCAGCGGGTAGGCACCGGCCATCTGCTCGCGGACGATCGCCTCGACCTGCTCGCGCTCGCCCGGGGCCAGCTCCAGGACGATTTCGTCGTGGACCTGGAGCAGCATCCGGCTGGTGAGGCCGGCAGTGCGCAGGGCTTCGTCCACCCGGAGCATGGCGATCTTGACGATGTCGGCGGCCGAGCCCTGGATGGGGGCGTTGAGGGCCATCCGCTCGGCCATCTCGCGGCGCTGGCGGTTGTCGCTGTTGAGGTCCGGCAGGTAGCGGCGGCGGCCGAGGAGCGTCTCGGTGTAGCCCGTCGCCCGGGCCTCGTCGACGACGCGGCGCAGGTAGTCGCGCACGCCGCCGAAGCGCTCGAAGTAGGTGTCCATCAGGCCCTGCGCCTCGGCCGGCTTGATGCCGAGCTGCTGGGAGAGCCCGTACGCGGACAGGCCGTAGGCCAGGCCGTAGGACATCGCCTTGATCTTGCGCCGCATCTCGGCGTCGACGGCGGCGCCGGGGACCTCGAAGACCTGGGAGGCGACGGTGGTGTGGAGGTCCTCGCCGGTGGCGAAGGCCTCGATCAGCGCCTCGTCCTCCGACAGGTGCGCCATGATCCGCAGCTCGATCTGCGAGTAGTCGGCGGTGAGCAGCGACTCGTAGCCCTCGCCGACGACGAAGGCGCGGCGGATCGCCCGGCCCTCCTCGGTGCGGACGGGGATGTTCTGGAGGTTCGGGTCCTGCGAGGAGAGCCGGCCGGTGGCGGCGACCATCTGGTTGAAGGTGGTGTGGATCCGGCCCTTGGGCGAGACGGTCTTGAGCAGGCCCTCGACGGTGGTGCGCAGCTTGGCCTGGTCGCGGTGGCGCAGCAGGATGACCGGCAGTTCGTTGTCGGTCTGGGTGGCGAGCCAGGTGAGCGCGTCGGCGTCGGTGGTGTAGCCGGTCTTGATCTTCTTGGTCTTCGGGAGGGCGAGTTCGCCGAAGAGGATCTCCTGGAGCTGCTTGGGCGAGCCGAGGTTGAACTCGTGCCCGGCGGCGGCGTGGGCCTCCTCGACGCAGCGCTGGATCTCGGCGGCGAACTGCGCCTCCAGGCGGGTGAGCCACTCGCGGTCGGCGGCGATGCCGTAGCGCTCCATGCGGGCGAGCAGGGCGGCGATGGGCAGTTCCATGTCGTGCATCAGCCCGGCGGCGCCGACCTCGCCGAGGCGGGTGTCGAAGAGCGCGGCGAGGTCGAGCACGGCGCGGGCCTGGAGCATCAGCGCCTGGGCGTGCGCGGCCGGGTCCTCCTCCGGGGCGTCGAAGGCGAGTTGGCCGCTCTCGGCGGCGGGGGCCGGGGTGAGCGAGCGAGCCAGGTACTCCTCGGCGAGCACCTCCAGGGTGAAGGTGCGGCGGCCGGGCTTCTCCAGGTAGGCGGCGAGGGCGGTGTCGGCGGCGACGCCCTCGATGGTCCAGCCGCGCTCGGCGAAGGCGCGCATGACCTGCTTGGCGATGTGCAGCGCCTTGGGGGCGGCCGGGTCGGCGAGCCAGGCGGCGAAGGCCCGCTCGTCCTCCTCGGCGAGCAGGGCCGGGTCGAACCAGGCGGCCGTCTCCCCCGCGGCGAGGGCGACTTCGGTGACCTCGCCGGTGCCGAGCGCCCACTGGTAGACGGCGGCCAGGGCGACGGTGGTCTTGCCGTCGGAGGCGTGCTCGCGCAGCCAGGCGGCGAGGGTGCCCGGGTCGGTGAGCAGTTCGCCGTCGACGTCGACGCCGGGGGCGAGTTCGACGGCCTCCTCCTCGCCGGCGGCCGGGTCGATGCCGAAGACGCGGTCGCGGAAGTTGGCGTTGCGGAACTCCAGCGACTCCATCAGGGTGCCGACGGCGGCCTTGTCGAACGGCCGGCGGCCGAGGTCGGCGACGCCGAGCGGGAGTTCGACGTCGCGGACCAGCTCGGTGAGCACCCGGTTGCGCTTGACGGAGTCGAGGTTGTCGCGCAGCTTCTCGCCGATCTTGCCCTTCACCTCGTCGGCGCGGGCGACGAGTTCGTCGAAGGAGCCGAACTGGTTGACCCACTTGGCGGCGGTCTTCTCGCCGACGCCGGGGATGCCGGGCAGGTTGTCGGACGGGTCGCCGCGCAGGGCGGCGAGGTCGGGGTACTGCCGCGGGGTGACGCCGTACTTCTCGGTGACCTTCTCCGGGGTGAAGCGGGTGAGCTCGGAGACGCCCTTGGTGGGGTAGAGCACGGTGACGTGGTCGGTGACCAGCTGGAGGGAGTCGCGGTCGCCGGTGACGATGTCGACGTCGTAGCCGGCCGCCTCGGCGGCGGTGGCCAGGGTGGCGATGATGTCGTCGGCCTCGAAGCCCTCGACGGTCAGCCGGGGGATGTTCATGGCGTCGAGGAGTTCGCCGATCAGGCCGACCTGGCTGCGGAACTCGTCCGGGGTCTTGGCCCGGTTGGCCTTGTAGTCGGGGAACTCGGCGGAGCGGAAGGTCTGCCGGGAGAGGTCGAAGGCGACGGCGAGGTGGGTGGGCGCCTCGTCCCGGACGGTGTTGGCGAGCATCGAGGCGAAGCCGTAGATCGCGTTGGTGGGCTGGCCGGTGGAGGTGTTGAAGTTCTCCACGGGCAGGGCGTAGAAGGCCCGGTAGGCCATCGAGTGCCCGTCGAGCAGCATCAGCCGGGGTCGCGGGCCGGCCCCGCCGCCACTCGCCGCGCCCTTGTCCGTACTCTGCGTAGCCACGTCAACGTCCGTTCCTGCCGATTCCACTACAGGCCACCGATCCTATGGCCCGGCACCGACAAAAGGGGCACGGCCGCAGCCGAGCCGGAGGCCGCCACGCGGCTCTACCGGCCGGTAGTGCGGTCGTACCATCACAGGCAGCACGACGACGTGATCCTTTGAGCGGCAGGAGTTCCCCATGACCGACGCGGCCCCCGGCACCGCCCCCGTCCTGAAGGTCCCGCAGGACGTGCTGGACCACTTCGCCAAGCTCGGGGTGAGCCCGGAGACGTTCTCCGGCGGCCACCTCGGCGAGAAGCTCGGCATCCGGATCGTGGAGGCCTCCGGGGACCGCGTGGTCGGCACCATGCCGGTGGAGGGCAACCAGCAGCCGTACGGGCTGCTGCACGGCGGCGCCTCGGCGGCGCTCGCCGAGACCCTGGGGTCGATCGGCGCGATGCTGCACGCGGGCCCCGGCCGGTACGCGGTGGGCGTGGACCTCAACGCGACCCACCACCGCTCGGCGACCTCCGGGCTGGTCACCGGGGTGGCGACGGCGGTGTTCAAGGGCCGCACCGCCGCCACGTACGAGATCGCGATCACCGACGACACCGGCAAGCGGGTCACCAGCTGCCGACTCACCTGCATGCTGCGGGACTTGTAATACCGGTACGCCAAAATCGGTACGGTCACCAACAGTTGCGGGCCGACCGACTCAAATCCCTTGTCCGCCCCCTTGTTTGACCTTCCGGCCCACTGGGCAGGCGTTGGGTCTGGACAAGGGGGCGGCGGCATGTCCGGTCGGAGGACGTCCGTGCCCGGATTTGTAACGGTGCGTAACAGGTAGGACATCCGAGCGCACGACGGCCCTGAGGCCCCCAGGCACCCCGGGGGACCTCCGCCGCACCCTCCCTGTCCGCAATCCGGACGCGTACGGCCGAAAGCAGCACATCGGACGGTCGCGTCCGATTACCGGTGATGCCAGCTGCAACCCGCATTTCTGGCCCTTACATGGCCCTACCAGCAAGTAAACGCCTGGGGGGCCGGGATCGGTCGAGCCGGAACGGCCACATGCTGAGACAAATGCTCCGTGTGCTCATAACAAGAGAATCACAGCCTGCCCACAGCACTGCCCGAGTCGCCCCCACCACGCCTAGAGTCACGGCCAGTCACCGCGCCATCCGGAATGGGCCAGGCCCTCCGCGCACCCCGGCCCCCGCCACCCAGGCGCGGGCGCCTCCTGACCCGAAGGGGACCCTCGTGCGTCACCGTTCAGCAATTGTCGTGAGCATTGCCGTGATCGGCGCCCTCAGCCTCAGCGCCTGCGGCTCCCGTGGCTCCAAGTCCGGCGACAACGCCGGCGGCAAGGACAACAGCGCCACCACCGTCGTCATCGGCGTCGACGCCCCGCTCACCGGCGACCTCTCCGCCCTCGGCCTCGGCATCCGCAACTCCGTCGACCTCGCCGTCAAGAAGGCCAACGAAACCAACGAGGTCCCCGGCGTCAAGTTCGAGATCAAGGCCCTCGACGACACCGCCAAGCCCGCCCCCGGCCAGCAGAACGCCACCCAGCTCGTCGCCGACGACAAGGTGCTCGGCGTCGTCGGCCCCCTCAACTCCAGCGTGGCCCAGTCCATGCAGCAGATCTTCGACGACAAGAACCTCGTCGAGATCTCCCCCGCCAACACCGGCGTCGCCCTCAGCCAGGGCGAGAAGTGGGCCAGCGGCGAGAAGAAGCGGCCCTTCAAGTCCTACTTCCGCACCGCCACCACCGACGCCGTCCAGGGCCCCTTCGCCGCCCAGTTCCTCTACAACGACGCCAAGAAGACCAAGGTCTTCCTCATCGACGACCAGAAGACCTACGGCGCCGGCCTCGCCGCCACCTTCAAAGGCGAGTTCACCAAGCTCGGCGGCACCCTCGCCGGCGAGGAGCACGTCAACCCCGACGACCGCGACTTCGCCGCCATCGTCACCAAGGTCAAGAGCTCCGGCGCCGACGCCGTCTACTACGGCGGCGAGTACCCCGCCGCCGGCCCCCTCTCCCTCCAGCTCAAGGAAGCCGGCGTCAACATCCCCCTGATGGGCGGCGACGGCATCCAGAGCGGCGACTTCATCAAGCTCAACCCCAAGAGCCAGGGCGACTTCGCCACCGCCGTCGGCCTGCCCGTCGAGTCCCTCGACACCGCCAAGAAGTACATCGCCGACTACAAGGCCGCCGGCTACAAGGACGCCTACGAGACCTACGGCGGCTACTCCTACGACAGCGCCTGGGCCATCATCGAGGCCGTCAAGAACGTCGTGAAGGACAAGGGCAAGCTCCCCACCGGCGCCGACGCCCGCACCGCCGTCCGCGACGCCGTCCAGAAGGTCTCCTTCGACGGCGTCACCGGCAAGGTCTCCTTCGACGAGTTCGGCGACACCACCAACAAGCAGCTCACCGTCTACACGGTCAAGGACGGCAAGTGGGCCGTCGAGAAGTCCGGCACCTTCAACGGCTGATCCGGCGGCCGGCCCCACCGGCCGACCCACGGCCGACGTGACCGGCCGGCCCCACGACCGGATCACCGACCGGACCGACGACCGGACCGCCCGCTGATCCACCGGCCGGGGGCCCGACGGACCGCACCACCACCAGCGCGCGGGGGCGCCAC
>NZ_JBEPAK010000355.1:0-5403 GCF_040298565.1 Kitasatospora sp. NPDC001539
CGTCGGGACTGGGCAGATTGCGGAGGTTGCGGGGCGGCGCCGGCGCTGATGCGCGGGTGCGCGGCGACCAGGCCTTCGACGAGTCGCGCGGCCTGCCCGCCCCCGCCGAGCCGGGCCACGCCGCGCCGGCCGCCCCAGCCAGTCCGGAGTCGCTCCCCTCACGCTGCGCTGCGCCCGTGGGGGGGCAGGCGACTTCGGACTGCCGGCAGGCCGTCGGGGCGGCCCTACAGGGCCTCGCGTGCGGTGCGGGGCGCGCGGCCGAGGAGTTCGCCGAGGAGCGGGCTGGTGCCGGCGAAGTAGCCGTCCCGAGCGGCCTGGTAGAAGCCCAGCAGAAAGCGGGTCATGGAGGCGGGCTGCCCCGCGGCGGCCTGTGCGGCGGTCCAGTCGTCGTCGTCCATCAGCTGAAGGCGTACCGGGCGCCCTGCCAGTTCGGAGGCGGTGTCGGCGAGTTCGGCGAAGGTGGGGGCGGCGGGCGCGGTGAGGGTGACCGGTCCCTCGTGGGCGCCCGGGGAGGCGAGGATCAGGGCGGCGGCTTGGGCGGCGTCCTCGCGGGCGGTCCAGGACACCGGCCCGTCGCCGGGTACCGCGATGACGCCGGTCTCGCGCCACGGGCCGGCCAGCAACTCCAGGCTGTGGGCGTAGAACCCGTTGCGCAGGGAGGTCCAGGGGACGCCGGAGGCGGCCAGCAACTCCTCCGTGACGTGGTGGTCACGCCCGGGCGCGAAGGGGTTGTCCGGCGCTGCGGCCTGATGGCTGGTGTAGAGGATGCGGCCGACCTTCGCCTCGACGGCGGCGTCGATCGCCGTGCGGTGCAGGGCGACCGCGTCGGCCGTCGGGTCGTTGGAGGAGACCAGCAGCAGCTGATCTGCTCCGGTGAACGCGGCGGGCAGGGTGTCGGGGGCAGCGTAGTCGCCGCGCCGGACCTCCACGCCGCGCCGCGCGAAGCGCTCCGCCTTCGCGGGATCGCGCACGGCCACCGCGATCTCGCTCGCGGGCAGCGTTTCCAGCAGGTGGTCCACGGTGGCGCCGTTGAGCGCCCCGGTCGCTCCGGTCACGACTATCATCGATATTCATCCTTCGCTATCAGCGTTATCGTCCGTCGGAGACCACCGTACGACGCGATTCCACCGATAGCAACACAGTGATATCGTTGATACATGGACGATGAGGCCAAGCACAGGACGGACACCCGGGCAGCGATCATCGAGGCCGCCGCAGCCCTGCTGGGCGAGAGCGGCCCCGGCGCCGTGACCACCCGCGGCGTGGCCCAGCGCGCGGGCGTCCAGGCGCCGGCCATCTACCGCCTTTTCGGCGACAAGGACGGCCTGATGGACGCCGTCGCCGAGCACGTCATGGCGGCATTCGTGGCACGGAAGGCCGCCCGTGCCGCCAGCGCTGCGGCCGCGAACACTGACCCGCTGGACGACCTGCGGACGAGCTGGCGGGAGCAGATCGAGTTCGGCCTCACTCATCCAGCCGTGTTCCGGCTGCTGAGCGACCCCGAGCGCGCTCCCGGTTCGCCGGCGGCACGCGCGGGGCGGGAGATCCTTCAGGCGCGCGTGCACCGGCTCGCGGCGGCCGGGCTGCTGCGGGTACCCGAGCCCCTCGCCGTCGACCTCATCCACGCCGCGGGCGTCGGGACCGTCCAGATCCTGCTGGCGACGCCGCCGGAAAGGCGGGACCCCGCCATGGGCGAGGCGATGATGGACGCCGTCTTCGCCCGCATCCTGCCCGACGCCCCTTCCGCGGCCACGGACAGCACGCGGGTGCTGGCGGTCGCCCTGCGGGCCGTGGCCCCGGATCTGGAAACGCTGAGCGTGCCGGAGCGCCACCTGCTCATCGAATGGCTCGACCGCATCGCCGTGCCCCGCTGACACACCCCACGCGGCGCCGCACCCGCAGAGGCGGAACACGCCGAACGCGCCGCGCGCGACCGGGGACGACCCCACGACGCGGCCGGAGGTCTCCGCCGTCGGCGACCACGGTTACTCCTCCGCGCCGCAGGCAGCCGCAAGGGTACCGCTCATGCCTCCCCGTCCCGGCTGCCCTGCGGCTTGCGGGTGGCGGCCGTGCCTGTCCGCAGGCGAGCGGTTCGTCCGGCCCCTCGACCGCCTCCGGCCATCCGAGCGAACGTCAGCCCCACTGCCGACGTCAGCCCCACTCCCGACGCGCTTGCTTCACTTCGCGGTCGGCGGCCCAGGCGTCGGCGACCGGCCCGAGGTGGTCGAGCTTCTCGGGATTGATCACCCCTCGGATGGTCTGAATCCGCCCGTCGAGCACATCAAGTACCAGGACCTGCAGGATCTTGCCGTCCCGGTGGCGGAAGATCGCGCCCGGCTGGCCGTTGACCTCCTGCGGCTCGAACGTGACGCCGATCCTGACGAGCCACGGGAAGACCGTGCCGAGCAGTCGGGCCACGTTCTCCGCGCCACTGACGGCCTTGGCCAGCTGCGGGCTCTTCCCGCCGCCGTCCCCGACCAGCTGCACGTCGGCGGCCAGCAGGCTCTGCAGGCTGCCCACGTCGCCGTTCCTGAGCGCGTCGAGGAACCGCGTCGCCAGCCTCTGGCGCTCCTGCCGGTCTGCTTCGAACCGAGGCCGCCCGGCCGCCATGTGACGCCGTGCCCGGACCAGCAGCTGCCTGCAGGCCGCTTCCGACCGTCCCACCGCCACGGCGACATCGTCGAACCCGAAGTCGAACACCTCCCGCAGCACGAACACCGCCCGCTCCAGCGGGCTGAGCCGCTCCAGCAGCAGGAGTGCCGCCATCGACAGCGAGTCGGCCAGCTCCGCCGACCGCGCCGGATCCTCGTACGGGTCGGCCAGCAGCGGCTCGGGGAACCACGGGCCCACGTACGACTCCCGCCGTACTCGCGCCGAACGCAGCACATCGATCGAGATCCGTGTCACCGCGGCCGACAGGTACGCCTTGGTCGACGTGGGCCGGGTCGCCGAGCCGTCGAAGCGCAGCCACGTCTCCTGTACGGCGTCCTCGGCCTCGCTCACGCTGCCCAGGATCCGGTAGGCGATCGAGAACAGCAGCGGTCGCAGCTCCTCGAAGTCCTCGACCTTGCTCATGCCGTGTCCTCTCTCCGTGAAGTCCGTCCACCACCCGGTCGCGCGCCCCGGGAGACGGGTTCACGAGGCGCGCGAACGAATGCGGTCACGCCAGCTCCTCGCGGAACCCCTGACGCCACGACGGGTACCGCAGTTCCCAGCCCAGCTCCCGCCTGGCCTTGGCGTTGGAGAAGCCGCGCCCCTCGGTCATCATGCCCACCACCATCTCGCCCGCCAGCAGCCGGGCCAGCCATGCGGGAAGCCGCCGCGGCGGCTTGGCCTCGGCGCACTTCGCGAGATACGGAAGCCACTCGCTGACCGGTGCCGGCTCGTCGTCGACGATGTTGAACACGCCCTGGGCCCGCTGCTCCACCGCCAGGACAGTGGCGCTCGCCGCGTCGTCGATGTGCACCCACGAGGTGTAGCCGGTGCCGCCCCCGACGAGCGGGAACATCCGCTTGCGCACCATCATGACCTGGTCGTCGTTGGCGCCCGGGCCGTAGAAGCCGCCGTAGCGAAGGACCGCGCCACCCGCCCTGACGACCGCGGCCTCGAGGTGGCTGATCGCCTTCGTCCCCTCCACGACCTGCAGCGGGTCGCCCTCGGTCTTGACCCATCCGCCCTCGCGGATTCCGTTGAAGCTGGCGTGGCTCTGCGCGACGACATGGGAGACCCCGGCCGCCTCGGCGGCGGCCAGCAGATGGTCGATCCCCTCGGTGCGGAGCCGGTTGGTGGGCGCGAAGAAGCGGTCGGCGTTCCTCATGGTGGGCTTGCCGGCGTGCGCCTCGGACAGGCCCGTCATCTGGTTCACGATCGCATCCGGTCGGGCCGCGGCCACCACCTCGCCGACCGACACCGCATCGAGCCCATCCATCACGACGCCTTCGGCGCCGAGCCGCGCGAGCAGGTCCAGCTTGGCCGGACTCGTCGTCGTGGCCGTCACCTGGTGGCCCCGGGCCACCAACTGCGGCACCAGCCGCCGCCCCAGGACCCCGCTCCCGCCCGCCACGAACACCCGCATGACCATCACCTTCCCGATCCCGAAGTCTGCTTCCGGGACCTGAGACGAGACAGCGCGGCCGCCTGTGACATGGATGAAGAAGAGCTCGACCAGGTGATCGCCTGGGCCGGCACCCTGCGCGGTGTCCGGGAGGCCAAGGCGCGGACGGTCACGGCTGCATGAGGCCCGGTTCGTGGCCGATCACGCGGGCCGGCGCGGCGCGCTCACGACCCGTGCGCGGAAGGCGGTGAAGCCCTTGGTCCGTGAGCGAGCCTCAGCCCGCACGCCTTTACAGGTATGGCTAGCCTCACCTAACCTCTGACGTCGGCGCTTCCCGTCCCCTATCGAAGGAACGACCGAACTCATGCCTCTCACCGCGTCCATGGACAAGGCCAGCCCGTACGCGCTCGGCCTCTTCCGGATCGTCATCGGCTTCCTCTTCGCCTGCCACGGCGCCTCCTCGCTGTTCGGCGTCTTCGGCGGATCCATGGGCACCGGAGCCACCGTCCCTGCCGGCACCTGGCCCTACTGGTACGCGGCCGCGATACAGCTGGTCGGCGGGGTCCTCGTCATGTCCGGCCTGTTCACGCGCAGCGCGGCCCTGGTCTCCTCCGGTTCGATGGCCTACGCCTACTTCGTGGAGCACCAGGCCGACGCACTGCTGCCGCTGCAGAACCACGGCGAGCCCTCCGCGATGTACTGCTGGGCTTTCCTGCTCCTGGTCTTCACCGGCCCCGGCGCGCTCGCCCTCGACCACGTCCTCGCCACGCTCCGCCGGGGCCGCTCCGCCTCCGACGCCGCCGTCACGGCGTAACGGGCCGGCCCCGCGCCGTGCCGCGCACTGACGCGGCGTCAAGATCGGTGATTCTCAGGAGCGGGGGCGCCGGACAGCCGTCGGCGCCGGCCCCGTCGCCGTGGCGGCGGCGCACCGCAGGGATGCGCTCGTGGCACTCGCCGGTGCACAGGCGCGAGTCAGGAAACAGCCCGGGTGAGCGTGCGGGCGAGGTCCGGGAGATCGCTCGCCGTGTAGTGCGGGGCTGTCATGATCGCCGGGTATTCGGTCGCCTCCCGCCGGAGCCACGCGGCCTGGAGCCCGGCGCGGCGGGCGCCGTCGATGTCCCAGGGGTGAACCGCGACGAGCACCGTCTCCTCCGGTGCGGTGCCCAGGGTGCTGGTGGCGTACCGGTAGGCCGCGGCGGCCGGTTTCCAGGCGGCGGGGGCACTCACGTCGAGCAGCGCCTCGAAGCAGTCCAGCAGCCCGGCGCCGTCCAGCAGGCGCTCCGCACCGGCGGTCGAGCCGTTGGTCAAGGTCGCCAGCCGCAGCCCGGCGGCGTGCAGCTCCCGCACGC
>NZ_JBEPAK010000356.1:0-5338 GCF_040298565.1 Kitasatospora sp. NPDC001539
GCCCGGGGCGCTGACGACCGGGCCGGAGGCACGTCAGGGCAGGGCCACTCGGACGGTCGCGGCCCAGATGCTGTCGGTGGACGCCGTGGGAGCGACGGCGCTGCCCCAGGCCAGCACCAGGCGGGTGGGCGACAGCGCGGAGAGGCCGAAGGTGTCCCCGGGCCACACGGTGCCGGTGCCGAAGTCCCGCGAGACCTGGACCGGGGCGGACAGCCAGCCCCTGGTCGTCGAGAAGGTCCGGAGGTACTGGGCGTAACCGCGCGGGTCGCTGCTGGACAGCCAGCCCACGTAGGCGGTTCCGGGCGGGCCGGCGACCACCTGCATGATGTGCGGGACGTCCAGCGTGTCCGCGGGCACCCGGACCGGTGCGGACCAGGTCGAGCCGTGGTCACGCGAGTACGCCAGCCAGCCGGTGTCGCTGTCCGGGCCCTGGGTGTCCCAGGTCGCGTACAGCGTGCCGTCCGGGCCGAGCGCCTCGCTGCCGTCGATCCACCACTCGCTGTTGTTCATCGTCCCGGCGTCGGCGCCGATCCGGACCGGCGGCGACCAGCTCGCCCCGCCGTCGGTGGAGCGGGTGGCGTAGGTGTGGGCGACGGTCAGGTCGTCGGTCGGGATGTCGGTGACGACGTAGCCCTGGTAGAGCACGTCGAGCGAGCCGTCCGGCTCGACCACGACCGGTGCGCTGTCGGCCCCGCTGTTCGGGTAACCGGGGCTGATGTGCGTCATCGGGCTCCACGTCCGGCCGCCGTCGGTGGACTTCTGCAGCACGGCGTTGACGTCGCCGGTGGCGAAGGCGCAACTGCCGCTCGGCGAGCAGACGAAGGTCACGGCGGCCGCGCTCGGCCCGTAGTCCCAGGTGAGGTAGAGCGTGCCGTCCGGCCCGGCGGCGATGAAGTCCCGGTCGCCCCAGTTGCCCGCGTCCGGAGGGGTGATCGCACCGGCCGTCCTGAAGGTGGCGCCGTGGTCGGTGCTGACGTCGACCACGGGATGGGTGAGACCGGAGCGCGCGACCATGAACGCGACGTAGACGGTGCCGTCCGGCGCCACGGTGATCGCCGGGTCCCAGCTCCGGCCGCCCTTCTGGCCGACGCTGCCCGGCAGGGTGACCGGTGCGCCGAACGTCGCCCCGCCGTCCGCCGAGCCCGCGAAACCGATGCCCCTGCAGCCGATCCAGGCGTCGTACACGGCGTTCGCGGCGGGATCCACGGCCTGGATGGTCTCGGCGTTCTGCCCCGCGCACGACGCCGAGAGGTTCGCCGGGGTGCCGATCGTGTACGTGGCGGTCGCCGGCGAGCCGAACTGATCATTCGTCATGGCGGCTCTCGGGGCGTGGCTCCGCCCTGGATCCGGTGCGGCCGGCGCCGGCCCCGCCGCGACGGCGAGGAGGGTGAACCCGGCGCAGAGGCCGGACATCAGGGACCGGAACGGCGTGGTGCGGCGTGCGCCTGCGGGCACGGCTGGCCTCCTGCGGGTGGAAGCGGGTCGAGGGTGGTGGGCCGTCAGCACCGGCGGGCGGCGCGTCCGGCCCCGGACGGGATTCCCCCGCACGCCGCCTCCGAAGCCCCGCGCGGGAACGGCAGGAGCGGTGCACGCGAACGGTTCCGCCCCGCGGCGAACTGCCGTAGCGTGGCCGGGTGGACACCGACGCGTCAGCCTCCCGCCCCGGTTCACGCTCCGCCCGGCACGACGTCGTGATCGTCGGCGGCGGGCACAACGGACTGGTCGCGGCGGCCTACCTGGCGCGCGCCGGACGGCGGGTACTGGTGCTCGAGCGGCTGCCCGAGGTGGGCGGGGCGGCGGTCTCCACCCAGGCCTTCCCGGGGGTGGACGCCCGGCTGTCCCGCTACTCCTACCTGGTCAGCCTGCTGCCGCGGAAGGTGATCCGGGAACTCGGGCTCCGGCTGGAGCTGCGACGGCGCCCCATCGCCTCGTACACCCCCGCCGTCCGCGACGGGAAGCCGACCGGCCTCCTGGTGGACGCCGGGAACCCCGACCGCACCCGCGAGTCGTTCCGGGCGCTGACCGGCGCCGACCGCGAGTGGCAGGCCTGGCGGCGCTTCTACGGGATGACCGGGCACGTCGCCGAGCGGGTGTTCCCGACGCTCACCGAGCCGCTGCCCACGCGCGCCGAGCTGCGCCGGCGGATCGGCGACGAGACCGCCTGGACGGACCTGTTCGAGCGGCCGCTCGGCGAGACGGTCGAGCGAGCCTTCACCGACGACCTGGTGCGCGGCGTGGTCCTGACGGACGCGCTGATCGGCACCTTCACCCACGCCCACGACCCCTCGCTCCTGCAGAACCGCTGCTTCCTCTACCACGTGATCGGCAACGGCACCGGCGACTGGGACGTCCCGGTCGGCGGGATGGGCGCCGTCACGGCCGAACTGGCCCGGGCCGCACGGGCGGCCGGCGCGGAGATCCGGACCGGCTGCGAGGTCACCGCGATCGCCACCGACGGCCGCGGCGACGCCGAGGTGTCCTACCGGCACCGGGACGGCGAGGCCGTCACGGCGGCGCGCCGGGTGCTGGTGAACGCCGCACCGGCCACCCTCGCCCGGCTGCTGGGCGAGGACCCGGGGCCCGCGCCGGAGGGCTCCCAGCTGAAGGTCAACATGGTGCTCCGCCGCCTGCCACGCCTGCGGGACACCGCCGCCGACCCGCGCGAGGCCTTCGCCGGCACCTTCCACATCGCCGAGGGCTACCGCCAGCTGGAGGCGGCCCATGCGGAGGCCCGGGCCGGCCGGATCCCCTCCGCGCCGCCCTCCGAGATCTACTGCCACACCCTCACCGACCCCACGATCCTGGGCCCGGAGGCCGCCCGCCAGGGCCTCCAGACGCTCACCCTGTTCGGTCTGCACATGCCGGCCCGCTTGTTCGAGGACCCGGCGGCCAAGGAACGCGCCCTGGCCGCCTGCCTGGCCCAGCTGGACGCGGTCCTGGCCGAACCGCTCGCCGGCTGCCTGGCCACGGACGCCGACGGGCGGCCCTGCATCGAGGCCAGGACGCCGCCGGAGCTGGAACGCGAGATCGGCCTGCCGGGCGGCCACATCTTCCACCGCGACCTCGCCTTCCCGTTCGCGGCCGACGCCAGCGCGGTCGGTGGGCGGTCCGGCAGCCTCGAGGGGCGGGCCGGCCTCTTCGCCGCCCCGGCGGGCGCCGGCGCCGCCGCCCGGTGGGGCGTCGCGACGGCCCACCCCAACGTCCTGCTGTGCGGCGCGGGAGCCGTCCGGGGCGGCGGGGTCAGCGGCATCCCCGGACACAACGCGGCGCGGGCCGTCCTGGAGGAGGACGGAGGGTGACGGGTCGCACCAGCAGGTGACGGACAGCGATCACCCGGGGGTCGAGCCGGCCAGGACAAACGGCCCGGTTACCGCTTCGCTCCCGTGGCAGGTCACTCCCGGTAGCGATTTACTGAGAGTGAGCAAGGCAGGAGGGAGGCCCTCCGATGGAATGTCCACACCCACCCGGGTTCCACGCCGAGGTCCGGGAACGCTACGTCGCCGCCGTGGCGGAGGTGACCCGCCTGCTGCGGGCCGTTCCCGAGGACCGCTGGACGGCACCCACACCGTGCCCCGACTGGGACGTCCGCGCCCTGGTGAACCATCTCGCCGCACAGCACCTCTGGGTGTGCCAGGCGGTCGCCGGCTACACCCCCGCGGAGATCGGCCACCGCTTCGAGGGCGACGTCCTCGGGCGCAACCCCCTCGGCGTGTGGGCCATGGCCGCCGACACCGCCGTCCGCGCCCTCCACCGCCCCGGCGTCCCCGACGCCCTGGTGCACCTCCCGTACGGGCTGCGCGACGTCGGCGGATACGCCCGCGAACTCACCGCCGAAACCGTCGTGCACGCCTGGGACCTCGCCCGGGCCCTGGGGGAGAACGGCCGCATGCCGCCGGGCGCCGCCCGCTACGCCCTCGCGGAGTTCATCGGCTACCGCAACCTCGCCGGCACCGGCCTGTTCGGCCCGCCGCTCACCCCGGACCCCGGGGCCGACACCCAGGACCAGCTCCTGGCCCTCACCGGCCGCGATCCCCACTGGTCCGCCGAACGCATCTGAGCCGGACGGCGCCGCCGGGGCCGCCGGGGCCGCCGGCCGCGCTGCGGCCAAGGGACGGCATGGTCGGGCAGCGCCGCGGCCCGGTGCGCCCGCCGGCTCCGCCGACCGAGTCCGAGATGTGACGTGACCCTGTCTAGTTCGTTCGCGTCCCGTGTGGTGGGATGTGTGGCCACGGGGTGACGAACGTTTGCTGGGGGTCAGAGGTGCGAAGTGGACGGCTGCTGGGCCTGGACGGGGACGCGGCGCGACTGGTCGCCGTGGGGTTGGTCCGGCTCGGGGCAGCAGAACGGCTGGGTGCCGCCGGTGGGGCACCCGCCTGGGTGAGCGGGCTGCGAGCGGCCTCGTTCGCGGACGCGTGGCTCTCCTTCGGCGACGCACCGGCACCCGGGCTCCGGGTGCCCGCACCCGCCGTCCTGCACGCCGTCGCCGCGCAGGCCGCCGAGCTGGTCCTGCGCTCCTGCGGCGACGACGGCCCGACGGCACTGGGGTGGCTCGGACAGCGGTCCGCCGAGGCCCGCGAGCAGGCCCGCCGGGAGGACGTGACGCACCCGGCCGAACCGTGCGCACTCACCCTGGTCTGGCACGGGGTCCAGGCGCTGGCCACCGGGGACGGCCCGGCCCACCGCAGGCACCTCCAGGCCCGCGCCTCGGCCTACGTGCGGGACCGGTACCGCCGCCAGGACACCCTGGCACTGGTCCTGTGCTGTGCCACGATCGCCGCGGCCGCGCTGGTGGACCTGAGCGACGCCGACCCGCAGCGCGTGGACGGCTGGCTGGAACAGGACGCCGCGCGCGCCATGCCGCGCGTCGGCCCCGCCCCGCTGTGGGTGCCGAGCCGCCTGCCGCAGCCCGCCGGCTGACGCCGCCCCGGCACCGGGCGTCCGCCGCCCGACCCGACCCGGCCCATTCCGTCCCGTTCCACTCGATTCCGTTGCGTTCCGTTCCGGAAATGCGAAAAGGCCCCGCCCGGGAACCCGGGCAGGGCCTTCTCAGAAGAATTGTTCGGCGGCGTCCTACTCTCCCACAGGGTCCCCCCTGCAGTACCATCGGCGCTGTGAGGCTTAGCTTCCGGGTTCGGAATGTAACCGGGCGTTTCCCTCACGCTATGACCACCGAAACACTATGAAACTATCGACCCGCCGACAGGGCGGTCGTTGTTTCAGAACAACACAGTGGACGCGAGCAACTGAGGACAAGCCCTCGGCCTATTAGTACCGGTCAACTCCACCCCTCACAGGGCTTCCATATCCGGCCTATCAACCCAGTCGTCTACTGGGAGCC
>NZ_JBEPAK010000357.1:0-5275 GCF_040298565.1 Kitasatospora sp. NPDC001539
CGCCGCCCGACCGGGCGGCGGCCCCCACCGTGCCAGGAGGCTGGAGAGGTGCCTGCAATGCCGGTCGGCGGGCTGGTCCCCCGCGCCGTCGAGAACGCGGCCGACGTCGTCGTCCGCAACGCGAAGATCCACACCGGGGACGCCCGCCGCCCCGAGGCGGGCGCCCTCGCCATCCGCGACGGCCTGATCACCGCCGTCGGGGCCGACGCGGACGTCGCACCGCTCATCGGGCCCGCCACCACCGTGGTGGACGCCCTCGGGCGGCGCGTGGTGCCCGGGCTCAACGACGCCCACCTGCACGTTATCCGGGGCGGCCTCAACTACGTCCTCGAACTGCGCTGGGACGGCGTGACCTCGCTGCGCCGGGCCCTGGCGATGCTGCGGGAGCAGGCCGCCCGCACCCCCAAGGGGCAGTGGGTGCGGGTCGTCGGCGGCTGGTCGGCGGAGCAGTTCGCCGAGCGGCGGCTGCCGACACCCGCCGAGCTCAACGAGGCCGCGCCGGACACCCCGGTGTTCGTCCTCCACCTCTACCAGTCGGCGATCCTCAACCGCGCCGCGCTCAGGGCCGTGGGCTACACGGCCGACACCCCCGACCCCAGGGGCGGCCGGATCGTCCGCGGCCGCGGCGGCGAGCCCAACGGCATGCTGCTGGCCGCCCCCAGCGCCCTGGTCCTCTACTCCACCCTCGCCAAGGCCCCCGCCCTGGAGGGCGAGGACCGCAGAACCTCCACCCGGCACTTCCTGCGCGAGCTGAACCGCTTCGGGCTGACCTCCGCGATCGACGCCGCCGGCGGGTTCCAGAACTTCCCGGAGAACTACGCCGCGGTGACGGAACTCGCCCGCGAGGGACTGCTCACCCTGCGGATCGCCTACCACCTCTTCCCGCAGACCCCGGGCCAGGAGCTCGCCGACCTCACCCGATGGATCGAGACGGTCCGCCCCGGCGACGGCGACGAGTGGCTCCGGCTGAACGGCGCCGGCGAGAACCTCACCTGGGCCGCCGCCGACTTCGAGAACTTCGCCGAACCGCGCCCCGAACTCGACTCCTACGAGGGAGAGTTCGAGAAGGCCGTCCGTCTGCTGATGGAGCACGGCTGGGGCTTCCGGCTGCACGCGACCTACGACGAGACGATCCGGCGCGACCTCGCGGTCTTCGAGAAGCTCGCCGCCGAGGGGCTGTTCCCCGCCGGGAACCGCTGGCTCTTCGACCACGCCGAGACCGTCTCCCCGGACAGCCTGGACCGGATCGCGGCGCTCGGCGGAGCGCTCTCCGTACAGAACCGGCTCTCCTTCCAGGGCGAGGTGTTCGCCCGCCGCTACGGCCCCGGCGCCGCCGCCGAGGCCCCGCCGATCCGCGCGATGCTGGACCGCGGCCTGACCGTGGCCGCCGGCACCGACGCCACCCGGGTGTCCTCCTACAACCCCTGGGTCGCCCTGCACTGGCTGGTCTCCGGCCGCACCGTCGGCGGAACGGCGCTGCGGCCCCGGCAGAACCGGGTGGACCGGCGGACCGCACTCGCGATGTACACCACGGCGGGCGCCGCGCTCACCGGCGAGCAGGACGTCAAGGGCGTGCTGCGGCCCGGCTGTTACGGCGACCTGGCCGTCCTGTCGGACGACTACTTCACCGTGCCCGAGCAGGACATCCCGGACATCGAGTCCGTGCTGACGATCGTCGGCGGCCGGATCGTGCACGCCGCGGCGGACTACGAGGGCATGGACGAGGAACTCCCGGCGGTCAGCCCGGACTGGAGCCCGGTCGCCCGCTTCGGCGGCTACCAGGCCTCCGGCCGGGGTTCGGCCCCGGCGGCCGGCGCGCGGCAGGCCGAGCTGCTCGGCGAGGTCGTCGCCGAATCGGAGCTGCACCGCCACTGGCGCGTCGAGCGCGGCCTCGCGACGGCGCACACCCAGCCGTTCGACCCCTGCTTCCTGCTCTGACCCGAGCGCTTCCGCTCCCCCAGACCCCTCCGCCGACCACCGCGGTCGCGGAGGCCCCACCGCACGCACCGCAGTGCCGGAAACACCAGGAATCCGGAAACGCCGGAAACCCGGACACCAGGACACGCGGAAACCCGGACACCCCGGAAACACCGGAAACACCGGAAACACCGAAAGGAAAGCCGTCATGGTCGACTTCACCAAGGTCAGCGCCACCCCGAGCCCCGACCTCCTCACCCCGGACAATGCCGTCGTGCTGTTCGTGGACCACCAGCCGCAGATGTTCTTCGGCACCGGCAGCGGCGACCGCACCGCGATCATCAACGCCACCGTCGGCCTCGCGAAGGCCGCGCGGGCCTTCGACGTCCCGACCGTGCTGACCACCGTGGCCGCCGAGTCCTTCTCCGGCCCGCTGCTGCCGCAGCTCGCCGCGGTCTTCCCCAAGGCCGAGATCCTCGACCGCACCTCGATGAACGCCTGGGAGGACGAGGCGGTCGTCGAGGCGGTCAAGGCGACCGGGCGGGGCAAGGTCGTCATAGCCGGCCTGTGGACCGAGGTCTGCCTGGTCCTGCCGGTGCTGTCCATGATCGACCAGGGCTACGAGGTCTACGTCGTCACCGACGCCTCCGGCGGCGTCTCGCCGCAGGCCCACGAGCACGCCGTCCAGCGGATGGTGCAGGCCGGCGCCGTGCCGGTCACCTGGGTGCAGGTGCTGCTGGAGCTCCAGCGCGACTGGGCCCGGACGGAGACCTACGGCGCCGTGATGGAGATCGTCAAGGAGCACGCCGGCGCGTACGGCCTCGGGGTCGTCTACGCCCAGGCCGTCATCGGCGAGCACGCCGCCGGCTGAGCCGGCCCCGCGCCGACTCCGCGTCAGGAAACGGAACCAGGGACAGGGACAGGAACAGGACACGATGGATACCGGACTGCTGATCCTCCGGGTGGTGGTGGGCCTGCTCATCGCCGGGCACGGGGTACAGAAGGTGAGTCACCGCCTGGGCGGGAACGGCCTCGCGGGCGGCACGGAGGAGTTCCGGCACGACGGCTTCACCGGCGGGACGCTCACCGCCCTCGCCGCGGGCGCCGGCCAGATCGGATCGGGCCTGTTCCTGGCCCTGGGTGCGCTCACCCCGCTGGCGGCCATGGTCGCCATGGGCGTGATGACGGTGGCGATGACCGTCAAGCTGCCGCACGGGCTCTGGGTCCAGAACGACGGCTACGAGTACCCGCTGGTGCTGGTCGTCGTCTCGGGGGCGCTCGCCCTCACCGGCCCGGGCCGGTGGTCCGCCGACCACGCCGCCGGTCCGGGCGCCTGGCCGCTCTGGCTGTCGGTCGCGTGCATCGTCCTCGGCCCGGCCAGCGGACTGCTCACCCGGGCCGTCCTGCACCGGCCGGCGACGGCGGAGGGGAAGGCGCCCGGTGCGCACCCTGCTGGCTGACGCCCTGCGGACCCTCGTGCCGCCGCGCGCCGACCGGCACGGCCCGCTGCCACCGCTGATGCTGCTGCTGACGGTCGCCACCGGGGTGGTCGACGCCGTGAGCTACCTCGGCCTCGGGCACGTGTTCGTGGCCAACATGACCGGCAACGTGGTCTTCCTGGGGTTCGCCCTGGCGGGGGCCCCGGGGCTGTCGGTGACGGCGTCGCTGGTCTCGCTGGCGTCCTTCCTGGCCGGGGCGCTCGCCGGCGGACGGCTCGCCAGCCGCGTGGCCGCCCACCGCGGACGTCTGCTGGCCCTGGCCGCCGGCGTCCAGACGGTCCTCCTCACGGCGGCGGCCACCACCGCCGCGCTCGACGGGACCGCCGGGGGCGGCGGGACCACCGCGTGCGGCGGCGCCGAGTACCCGCTGATCGTCCTGCTGGGGCTGGGCATGGGCCTGCAGAACGCGGTGGCCCGGCGGCTCGGCGTGCCCGACCTCACCACCACCGTGCTCACCCTCACCCTCACCGGCCTGGCCGCCGACTCCACGGCGGCCGGCGGCGCGGCGCCGCGCCCGGGCCGGCGGATCCTCTCCGCGCTGGCGATGCTGCTCGGCGGCCTCACCGGCGCGGCGCTGATCCTGCACGGGCGGCCCGCCGCCGCCCTCGCGCTGGCGGCGCTGCTGCTCCTGGCCACCGCGCTGACCGCCCAGCGGGTCTCGACCGCAGACGCCCCCTGGGCACCGCCGACGACCTGAACCCACCTCATTCGACAACCCTCACGATTCGACGACCCTCACGCGCCCGGCCCGCCCTCAGCGGACGCCGGGCGCGCCAACGACCGGGAGGTCCCCGTGAAACGACCAGAACGACCGGAACGACCGGAACGCGCAGCGCGACCGGCGCGACCGGTGCGACGCCTCTTCCGCCGCCTGGTGCCGCTGGTGGCGGCGATCGCCGCACTGACGGCGGTCCCCACCGCCTCAGCGGCCCAGGACGCCCCGTCACGGCAGCCGGCCGGTCACCGGCAGTTCGCCGTCGGCCCGCAGTACGACTCCACCCACGTCTACGTCGAGCCGGGCACCGAGCAGGCCTTCGTCCACAGCTGGGTCGCCACCTTCGGTGGCACGACGATCGGCCCGAACGCCACCCAGGTGACCCCGACGCCCAGCCGGACGCTGTCCGAGCTGGTGCTCTCCCCCGTCGGCACGCTGTCGGTGTTCGACTACACCACGCCCGTCCCGTCCCCGTTCGGCACCGAGCGGACCGGCTGGCTGGTGACCGACCTCGACCAGGCGGTGCGCGCCGCCCGCGCGGACGGCGCCGCGGTGACCGTCGCGCCGTTCGCCGACCCGATCGGCCGGGACGCCGTCGTCCAGTTCCCCGGTGGCGTCAGCGCCCAGCTCTACGTGCACACCACCCCGCCGTCCTACCCCGGCCTGGCCAGCGTGCCGGAGAACCGGCTCTACCTGTCGCCGGACGCGGTCGGCGCGTTCCTGCGCAGCTACCTCGCCTTCACCCAGGGGCGCGTCGTCTCGGACGACCGGCGGGCCGACGGTGCCGCGATCGGCCTGCCCGGCACCACGTACCGGCTGCTGCGCCTGACCTCCGGCTTCGGCACCACGACCATCGCCGTGATGGACGGTCACCTGCCGTACCCCTTCGGACGGGAACTCACCGGTTACGGCGTGCCGGACCTCGGCGCCACCCTGGAACGGGCGAAGGCCGCCGGCGCGTCGGTGCTCTGGGGACCGGTCGCGGCGGGCGGCCGGCAGAGCGCGGTGGTGCGGTTCCCGGGCGGCTACGTCGCGGAGGTCCACACCGACCGTTGAGCGGCCGGTGCGCTGCGCGAGCTGCTCAGCGCCTCCCGTCCGCTGCCGCTCCAGGTGGACCGCGAGCGCGCGCTGTTCGGCTCCTGGT
>NZ_JBEPAK010000358.1:0-5238 GCF_040298565.1 Kitasatospora sp. NPDC001539
GCACAACCCCGAGTACCCGAGGGTGCGCCGTCGGCTGCCCGACATCCCGACCGCCCTGCACGGCAACCGGCTGCTCGACGCACTGATCCGGGCAGGGCCCGGTCCGTCACAGGTCCAGGTCGGGGTGGAGGCGGGCGACCGTCCACACCCGCCGACGGCGCAGGGTCAGCGAGGTGAGGGCCAGGAACAGGACGCCGAAGCCCGCCAGGACGGCGAGGTCCCGGACGAGGTGGGAGGTCAGGCCGCCGCTGATCGTCACGCGGAGCCCGTCGACCAGGTAGGTCATCGGCAGGAAGGGGTGGACGGCCTGGAACGGCGCCGGGGTGGTCTGCATCGGGTACAGGCCGCCCGAGGCGGTGAGTTGCAGGATGAGCAGGACCAGTGACAGGACGTCGCCCACCGTACCGAACACGGTCCGCAGGCAGTGGTCGACGGCGACGAACGCGGCGGCGCCGACCGCGAGGAGCAGGACGGTCCTCCAGGGGGCCGCGGCGTGCAGCCCGAGCCCGGCGCTGACGACGCCGTAGAGGATCACGGCCCCGAGCACGCCGAGTGCCGCGGCCGGGAGCCAGCCCGCGACGGCGAGGGTGGAGGCCCGGGTCCGGGCGGCCAGCGCCCGGGCGTTGACCGGTCGCAGGAAGAGGTAGGCGAAGAGGCCGAACACCCACAGCGCGATGCCGAAGAAGAACGGGGCCAGGCCGCGGCCGTAGACGCCGGCGGGGTGCAGGTTCGACCGGTCGATGTCGACGGGAGTCCCCAACACCCGTGAGGCGTGGTCCAGTTGTTCGGCGTCCAGGACGGGCACCTGCTTCTTCCCGTCGTCGATCAGGGAGGCCAGCGTCGTGGCGCCGGTGTGCGACTGGTCGGCGGCGTTCTTCAGTGCCGTGGATCCCTGCTGGAGCGCGGCCAGTCCCGTGGACACGGTCGCGGTCCCGGCGGCGATGCTCTGGGCTCCGGAGTCGACCAGGGCCAGCGGGGTCTGCGCGTTCTGCGCCGACTGCTGGACGGCCGCGGCCGTCTTCTGGAGGCCGACGGCCTGCTGGAGCGCCGTGTGGGCGGTGCCGCTGGCGGTGGCGGCGTGCGCGTCGATCTGGCCGGCCGCGGTGTCGGCTGCCGTCATGTCCTGTTTGACGCGCTGGAACACGGGGTCGTCGCCCAGTCCCGGGTGCGCCGCGGCCAGCTGGTCCAGATCGGACACCGCCTTGGCGGTCCCCTGCTTCACCGTCGACGTCGCGGTGTGGACGGCGTCCACGCCCTGGCTGACGAGCGTGGCTGCGCTGACCACGGCGCCGGCGGCCGTGTTCAGCTGGGGCGCGGCCTCGGTGAGGGCGGTGGCCGCGGTGTGCACCTGGGTCGTGGCCTGGCTCAGCTTCTGAGCCCCGTCCGCGAGCTGGGTGGAGCCGGACTGCAGCGTGGCGCTCGCGCCAGCGGCCGCGGAACTCCCCTGCTGGGCCACGGTGGTGGCGTTCACCAGACCCTGGGCCGCCTGCGCCGCCGTGTCCAGCTTCCCGCCGATGTCCGCGAGCCGGCCGTAGACCCCGCGGACGTAGGCCTCGTGCGCGGCGGAGTTGACCTGTTCCTGCAGCTTCGCCTGGACGACCTCGGTCATGACGCCCGCGATGTAGTTGTTCGCGTCGTTGAGCAGGATGTGGATCCGGGCCTGTTCCGGTTGGGTGTCGGGGCCGGTGGCGAGGCGGGCGCTGAAGTCGGCGGGGATCCGGACCGTGAACGCGTAACGCCCGTGCTCCAGGCCGCTGCGGGCCGCGGCCTCGTCGACGAACGCCCAGCCGAACTCCCCCGAGGCCTTGAGCTCCTTCACGACCTCGGCGCCCGCGTCCACCCGCTGTCCCTGCCGGGTCTCGGCCGCGCGGTCCTCGTTGACCACCGCCACGGGGATGTGCCCGGTCTTCCCGTAGGGGTCCCAGTTCGCCCACAGGTACATGGCCCCGTACAGCAGGGGAACCAGACACAGCACGAGCGGGACGAAGCGCCGCAGCGGGCCGCGGAAGCCGCGCAGCTCCAACCCGGCCAGCCTGATCGCGGTCATGCGTCCTCCCCGCCCCGGGGCGCACCGACGCGCCCGCCGTCCGGTCCCCGCCGCCCGAGCAGTCGTTGCGCGAGCAGTCGCCGTACGCGCGCTCGCCACGGGCGTCGCGCCGACGCGCCCGCCTCGGCCGCCCCCTCCTGCTCGGCCGCCCCCTCCCGCTCCGCCGCCCCCTCCCGCTCGGCTGCCCCGGCCCGCTCGTCCGCTCCGCCCTCCGTCGCCGATCGCTCGGGCAAGCTGCTGAGTCGGGGCAGCGCCACCAGCACCGGTGCCGGGTCGAGGCCGGCACCGGATCCGGGAGGGTCGAGGGCACCCGCCACGACGGTGCAGCCCACCCCGCGGACCCGGCCCACGAGCTGCCAGGCCCGGGTGCGCTCCTCGGCCGGGCACCCCCGGTCCACGTCGTCCACGACGACCACGGCGGGACGCGTGGCCAGAGCGAGCGCGAGGGCCACCCCCAGGGCCTCCACCGGCGGCAGGTCCCGGACCAGCGTCCGCCGGTCCACCTCGACACCGAGGACCGCGAACGCCTCATCGACCTGCGCGCCGCTCAGCCGGCGGCTCGACCAGCGGCGCTCGGCCACCAACTCCCGGACCCGCAGGTCCGGGTCCAGACCGAGGGCGGGCTCCGCCCGGGCCACCGCCACCAGCTCCCTGACGCGACGGCCGTCGCGGGGCAGGACGTGCCCGCCCACCTGAACCGCGCCACCGTCCAACCGCATCCGCCCCGCCAGCGCGAGCAGCGCCGTCGTCCGGCCGGAGCCGGCCGGCCCGTGGAGCACCAGCAGCCCACCGGGGTCCACGCCCAGATCCAGGTTCTCGAACACCGCTCCCCGGGGCCCCCGCACGCTCGCTCCCCGCGCGACCACGTCCATGCCGGCTATCTCCACCCCCAGCCGATAACCCGTCCGTGCCGCGGCATGTCTGTCAGACCGGTCACATTCCCGCGCCGACCGCCTCCGAGCCCCCTCCCGGACGGGACGAACGAGCGGCCGGGCGGCCTTCCGAGCGGTGGACGATCCGCCCGACCGGCTTGAGCGCTGACGCCCGGTCGCGCGTCGAGCACTCCTCGATCCGGGCCGTGCACGGCCGCGACGGCCGCGGTCAGTGCGGCGCCGGGCCCGGTGCGGCGCCGGGGCCGGGGCCGGGGCCGGGGCCGGTGAAGGCGAACACCGGGCGGACCGGGCCGGCAGCCGGACTCGCCGGACCGTCAAAGGCGGTGGAGCGCCTGCCGCGCGCCACGGCGCTCCACCGCCTTCGGCTGCTGCTTCCGCGCGAGCCCCCGGCCGGCCCGCTCGCCGAGGGCCGCCCGGGGCCGGCGTCCGGGTGCTACCAGGTGGTCCAGGGGAGGTTCCAGCCGCCGAGGCCGTTGTCGGGGGCGACGGTCTTCTCCTTGGTGTTCACGACCGTGACGACGTCGCCGATCAGCGAGCTGTTGAAGAACGAGCCGGCGACGGAGGTGTCGCTGCCGCCCTCCACGTCCTTGAGGGAGACGCAGCCGTGGCTGGTGTTGGCCTTGCCGAACGGGTCGCCCTTGTACCAGTAGTTGCCGTGGAGGTAGGTGCCGGACCTGGTCAGCCGCATCGCGTGCGGAACCGCGGGGATGTCGTACTCACTGCCCAGGCCGACGGTCTGGGAGTTCATGTGGGTGACCTTCTCCTTGGACATGATGACCATGGTGCCGCCCCAGGAGGGGTGCTTGTCGTCGCCGAGGGTGGCGGGCACGGTGGTGGACTTGCCGTCCCGCACGATCGTCAGCTGGTGGGTGGCGGCGTCCGCGGTGGAGACCTGGGAGCGGCCGATGGTGAACGGCTCGTCCTTGTCGATGTCGCCCCAGACGCCGGGGGCGACCTCGACGTTCTTCAGCCGGTAGTGGATGGTGACCTTGGTGTTCGGCTTCCAGTACTCGGCCGGGCGGAAGTCGATCCGGTCGTCGCCGAACCAGTGGCCCTTCACCTCGGTGCCGTTGTCGGTCTCGAACGTGATGGCCTTGGCGACGGCGTCCTTGTTCACGACCTTGGTGCTGAAGTCCACCTTGACGATCATGCCCACGCCGTAGGTCTGGCCGTCGGCGATGTTGTCGTTGGTGGAGACCTGCTTGCCGGGCGCGCGGGTGGTGAAGGTGCTGGTGGCCGCGGAGACCAGGCCGTCGGCGTCCTTCGCCTGGGCGTTCACCGTGTACGCCGTGCCGGGGGCGAGCGCGGCGGCGGGCTTCCAGCCGGTGCCGTCCGGGGTGATCGAGCCCTGGACGGGCTTGCCGTCCTTGTCCGTCACGTCGACGGCGGTGAGCTTCCCGCGGGAGACGGACACCTGGAGCGCGGTCGGCGCGACTGCCTGCGCCCCGTCCTTCGGCTGCACGTCCAGCACCGCGGTCGACGCCCTCGGCGTCTCCGCGGCGGCCGGCCCGGCGGAGGCTCCGGCGGCTGCGGAGGAGCCGGAGGCCCCCGAAGGTCCGGAGGCCGCGGCCGACGCGGCGGCGCCGCCGTCGCCCTGGCCGTCGCCGCAGGCCGCGGTCATCAGCAGGACCCCGCCCATCGCCAGTGCCGCCGCGCCGCGGTGGAAACGGTCGCTGGTGCGTATCGCGGCCCGGGCCGCCCCAACAGTGCTCACAGTTGCTCCCTCTCGGTGTTCGCCGTCAGCTTGGGCGCCGGTTCGTCCCGGCCGCAACGGTGCGCCGGCGATCAGGGACGCGGGGACGCCTCTACCCGGTTTGAGCTGGGAAGACGTAGTCTCTCTGGGACGCGCTCGCGGGGCGCAGGGAGGGCGCGGCCGATGCCGGCGGCGCCCTCGGGGAACCGTGGGACGGTCTGCGGCGTGCTTCTCTGCCGGGGCTCGCGTCGACACCGAGGGGGCTCACGAGCGGGTGGAGGAACAGTGCCGGAGGGGACCGGGGAGTTGAGGGAGGCGGACGAGGTCGCGCGGCTGCTCCAGGAGCTGAAGAGCCGGTCGGGCCTCAGTTACGGAGCGCTGGCGAAGCGGCTGCACGTGAGCACGTCGGCCCTGCACCGCTACTGCAACGGCGAGGTGATGCCGGTGGAGTTCGCCCCGCTGGAGCGCCTCGCACGGCTGTGCCGGGCGACACCGGAGGAACGCACCGAGCTCTACCGGCTGTGGATCGTCGCCCACGCGGCGCGGACGAACCGGCAGACGCCCGGGACCGCGCCTGCGCCGGCGCAGACACTGGCGCCGGCGCC
>NZ_JBEPAK010000359.1:0-5185 GCF_040298565.1 Kitasatospora sp. NPDC001539
GGGGGCCGGCGTCGGGGACACCCTGGGGGTGTCCCGGCCCGCTGGACGTCGAGGACCTAACGGCCGAACTCCCGGGCGGCGGTCAGTCGGCCGCGGACGGCGGCGTGGACCTCGGCCTCCTCGGCCGGGTCGGCGGCGAGCCTTCGCAGCCGCTCCAGCACGCGCGCGTCGCCCGTGGTGGCGACATGGCGCGCGGCGAGCTCGCGCGTGGACTCCTCGCAGTCCCACAGGCACTCGACGGCGGGGCCCTCGGGGAAGTGCACGTCGGTGGCGGCGAGCGCCCGGGCGGCGCGACCGCGCAGTTCGGAGGAGGCGGCCTCGCCGTAGATGTGGCGCAGGACGGGCACGGCGTCGGCGGCGGCCAGCCGCCCCGCACCGTCGACCAGTGAGCCGAGCCCGGCGCCGCCGACCCCGTGCACGGACATCCAGCGGCGCAGCCCGGCGACCACCAGCGGGGCGTCGGCCGGCTCCCCGGCATCGGCGAGCAGTCGGACGGCGGCCTCGCCGAGGGCGCTGTCGGCGCCCCCGCTGGCCGGGTCGGCCCAGCGGCGGGCCTGCGCCAGCACCTCGGGGCCGCGCATCCGGCCGAACAGCTCCAACGCAGCCCGTACGATCCGCTCGTCCACGTCAGCTGCGGCAGCCTCGATCAGCTCGAGGGCGGCCGGGTCCCGCTGGTCGACCAGGTAGCGCAGGGCGGCCCGCCGGGCGCCGGGCAGGCCGTCGGCGGCCGCCTCCAGCAGGACGGGACGGTCCTCGGGCCGGACCACGGCGGTCAGGCAGCGGGCGGCCGCCGCGGCGCGGCGGTCCACCGCATCGGGCGCGGACGGGTCGTCCTCGGTCCGCGCGGGCTCCGGGCGGGTCAGGAAGGCGCCGGCGCCGAGGGCGCCCAGCTCGCCCTGGTCGGCCCAGGCCAGCACGTCGGCGGTGGACCAGCCCGGGGTCACCCCGCTGCGGTTCAGCTGCCGCTGCCACAGGTCGAAGGGCGACTGCTCGCTCGCCGCGGCGACTCTCGGGTGGTAGGCGGCCCACAGCCGCCAGGGCCGGGGCTCGTACGCGTTGCGGATGAACTCACGCAGTTCGGCGTCGCCCTCGGGGCCCGGCGGGAAGCGGTCCAGGACGGCGGTGCCGAGCAGCAGCAGGCCCCGGTCGTCGTCGCGCAGGGCGAGCTCGTCCAGGGCCCAGGCCCAGTTGGCACCCGTGGCGGCGTACTCGCGCAGCATCAGCAGCGCGTCGCGCCGGCCGTAGGCGGCGAGGTGGCCGAGGACGGACAGGGCGAGACCGGTGCGGCCCTCATCGTCGCTGACGAGGTCCTCGGCGGAGTGCAGGTGGTCCTCGATCCCGTCGAGGGGAGCCTCCAGCTCCATGTAGAGGCGGGCGTAGTAGAGGGAGCGGCTCTCGACCTGCCAGTCGGCCCGCGGATCCCTGGTGACGCACTCCTCCAGCGCGGCGATGGCCTCGGCACGGTCGGCGGCCAGCGCATGGAGCTGCCCGTCACCGCGGCCTCGCTGCAGGAGGCCGAGGAGGCTGGCACTGGGTGCTATCACTGGCTCGAACATGAGGTCAGCATCCGTTGCGGCGGTCGTAGTGGCAACGGGATTTCCGTCGCCGGGGGTCTCTGGTCGGTACTGCGGTGGGCGCCCGGGCGCCGGAATCACCGAAGGTTACCGCCTCGCGCCACCATCCGCACACAGGGCGACGAAGGCGGCTGCCACAGTGGCATATGCCAGGGGAATTTTGCCTGCGTTATGTCCAAATCGCCCCCGGGCCCGAGGACGCTGTGCGACAGTCGTGTCACCACCCGAGCGACCCGCATCCGGCGGGCCACACCGAACGAGGGGCCGGTCATGAACATGCCCTTGGGCGTCGCCCGCGCGTCGGACACCGCCACGGTGGACGGCGCCCCGGCGGGCGCGGACGGCCCCGGTTCGCCGGGCAGCCGCGGCCGCGCCCACGACGAGGCGGACGCCGGCGGCGACAGCGGAACGGAGGGCAGAGTGGACGGCACGGCGCGGGAGCCGTCCGGCTCCTCCCTCGACAGCGGAAGCCACGGGAGCGACGGCCGCGACGGCGACCACGGCCTCGGCTCGGCCGAGTGGGACCTGCTCACCGACGGCGTCCACTGGAACGCCGAGACCTACCTCCTCCTCGGCTGCGACCCGGCACACGGCCCGCTCAGCCTCGACCGACTGCCCGACCGCCTCCCCGAGGCGGACCGGCCACTGCTGCGCCGGATGATGACCGACGCCCTGGTGCACGGCCGTCCGGCCGCCGGCACGCTGCGGATCCGCCGGGCCGACGGGCGGCACGACAACGTCGAGTGCGCGGGCGAACCCGTGCTCGGCGCGGACGGCACCGTCACCGCCCTGCGCATGCTGCTCCGGCCGGCCCCGCCGGTCTGAGCCACCGCGGGCGGGGCCCCCCTCCCCCGGGCAGCCCGCACGGCCGCGCGCCTCACGACACCCGCAACGCCGTTCTCGGAGTCGGCCCCGCGCACCTCACGCACCCGCAACTACGTTCCCGGCGCCCGCCCTGCGCGCCTCAGGACGACCCCGACGCCGACCCCGCGCGCCTCACGACAGCCTCGGCCGGTTCTTGGTGTCCGCCGCCCGCAGCTCCCGCCCGAGCTCCGCCCGCAGCTCGTCCACCACCGGCAGCCCCCGGTACCGCGCGGTCAGCCGGTACATCTCCCGCAGCCGGTCCCACGTCCGGTGCGAGGAGTTCTGACCGATCAGGTTCATCACCATCTTGGCCTGGAACTCCGCCTCGTCCGGCTCCCCGGTGATCCAGTGCACCGAGGCCAGGGTGATCCGGTCGAACAGCGCCGACCGCAGCTGCCCGGTGCCCTCCCGCAGGGCGATCACCCGCTCCGCGTGCCGCCGGGCCTGGGCGGCGGCCGACGGATCGTGCTCGGACAGCGTGCGCAGCACCAGGGCCTGCATGCCGCGCAACTCCGCCTCGTCGAAGACCTGCATCCAGTTCGGCGGCGGCTCCGGCGCGTCGTCCGCGAACAGTTCCTCCGCCTCCCCGAGGAGCCGGTAGGTGTCCTGGGAGTGGCCGATCGACGCGTGCGCCCAGGCCTCGACGGTGTTGAACATCGCGCGCGTTCTGGGGAGCAGCCGGCCGGCCGAGGCCTTCGCCGCCGACATCAGGTCGATCGCGTCGTCGGCCCGCCCCAGGTGCACCATCTGCCGCGCGGCCCGGGAGATCGCCTCGCCGGCCCGCGGCCGGTCACCGGCCTCCTTGGCCGCCTCGGCCGCGATCATGAAGTACCGCTGGGCGGTGGGCTCCAGCCCGACGTCGTGCGACATCCACCCCGCGAGCACCGCGAGGTTGGCCGCGACCAGCCACAACCGCCGCTCCACCGCCGGGTTGTGGCGGTGCGTCAACAGGCCGCCGACCTCGTTGAGTTGGCCGACCACCGCCTTGCGCTGGAGCCCGCCGCCACGCGCCGCGTCCCAGGCCCGGAAGACCTGCACCGAGCGCTCCAGCGACTCCACCTCGTCGAGCCCGACCGGGCCCGCGTCGTACACGTCCACCACCGGACGCACGCCGCCCCCGGTGACCACCTGGCGCGGCCCGGGGACGGAGGCCGCGTAGGCGACCGCGTCCCCGCCCAGCCAGCCCTTCAGCGAGTCGGCGATGACCGCCCCGGCCGTGAGCGCCGCTCCCGCGCCCACCAATCCACGTCGGTTCAGCATGAGGTCCATTCCCGTGAACTCGGTGAGGACCGCGGCTGTTCGACCCGGCGACCATGGCACTGCTGCGGACGGCTCCGCTCCGGACCTGGTGGGCCGGTGTCGTTCCAGACCGAGGTCCTCAGTGGTGACGACACGGCCGAGCCGCTCCGTGAACACGGCTGCCAGCACCCTCGGCACCGGATCGCGCGGGATCTCCCCCTGCTCGATCCAACGCCGTACCCTCGACGTGTCGGTGGACAGCTGCTGCTGCCCCATCGCGGCACCCCGGCGGTTGACCAGCCGCGCCAGTTCGCCCTTGGACCATCCGGTCAGGACGAAGAGATCGGCGAGTCGGGTGTTGGGTCCCCTGCTCAATGAAGCCCCCAGGTTCCTCGGCTGCTTCAGGCTAGAGGCTCCGGCAAGTGCCAGGCGAGCATTCGCCACCGTTCGCCAGGGCCCGCCAGACTACTAAGCCAGTGCCCGACGGGTGTGTTGTAGGAGTGCGCCACCTCGACCACCGGGTCGGGCGGCGTCCCACCTGGTTCGGGGCAGTCCCCCGACCGTGGCACGGGACGCTCCCGGTCCTCACCCGAGGGGGTGGCGCGGCCGGGTGGCGCGGGGGCGCCGGGCACGGCCACGGCGATCCGGCCGACCGCATTCCCCAGGGTGCGGACGGCCGGAACTGCCGAACAGGGGTTCCGACCCCGCGTCCGTGCCCGGCGCCCGCGCACCACCCACCGACCGAAGCAGGGCCGCCGTCGCACCAGGAAGCACACGGCACCGGCCCTCCCCCGCCCCGCGGGGAGCACCCGCCGACGGACCGGAAGGGACCACCCCCAGCCCATGTACTCCTCAGCGACGACCCCCACGACGACCGCGACCCGCACCGCGCTGCGCCCCCCCACCGCAGCTGCCGGCCGTCCCGGCCCCAAGCAGGTGCCGCCGACGAGCCGTCCGGTGGCTCCGCGCGGCACCGAGGGCCGGTCCACGGACGCCCGGGTCCCGGCCGGCCGTACGGCGCTGGGACTGCGCGGCCTCGACGCCGCCCCGCCGACCGGGCCGTCCGTCGGCCCGTCGGCCGGCCACCGCGTCCCGCTCGCCCGCCAGGCGGACGGCCAGGTGCTGCGCGCCCGCCGGCCCGGCCAGCCGGCCGGGGCCGAGCGGATCGACCCGTCCGCGCTGCAGACCCCCGCGGTACGGGCCGCGCTGGCGAGCGTCGCGCGGATATGTCCGGCGTTCACCCCGCGCCAGGTCCTGCGCGAGGGCAGCCGCCACATCCTGGTGGCGGGCACCATCGGGCGGGCGCCCGTGGTCGCCAAGTGCCTGGCGCCGCAGGCGGTGCGGAGTGAGTACTTCGAGCAGCTGGTGGCCGACTTCCACCACGAGGTCGCGGTCTACCGGGCGTTCGTCCGGCACCGCCCGCCGGTGCGGCTGCCCCGGCTGGTCGCGGCGGACCACGACCGTTGCGTGCTCGTCATGGAGCGCGTTCCCGGGCGGCCGGCCGCCCG
>NZ_JBEPAK010000360.1:0-5173 GCF_040298565.1 Kitasatospora sp. NPDC001539
GGACGAGGGGCCTTGGAGCGCCGACCGTCGGCACCGGACAAGAGCGCCCCGGAGGCGAGCGGGCGAGCAGCAGCGCGCCCCGGAGGCGAGCGGGCGAGCAGCAGCGCGCCCCGGAGGCGAGCGGGCGAGCAGCAGCGCGCCCCGGAGGCGAGCGGGCGAGCAGCGGTGGTCCCCGGCCGGCGTGGGGGTCGGGCCGGGGACACGGAGCGAGCGTACGGGGCGACCGATACCGGCACGTATGGGCGGTGTTAACGCCGAGTAACTCCTGTGCGGGCGCGGTCAGACCCGGAGGTCGGGCGCCTGTTCACCGGTGGCCAGGCCGAGGCCGCGACGGATCTCGACGCTGATCGGCGCGGTCTTGGCCACCAGCGACCGGGCCCGGCGGAGGTCGCCGGCCAGGTCGGCGCCGGAGGTCGCGGCGTCCCAGGCGGCGGCTGCCTGGGACTGCGCCTCGGCCAGCTTCTCCACGGCGGGCTTGACGTCGGCCGACCAGTCCGCGGTCGGCTTGCGCAGGGCCGCGGCCTCGGCCCTGGAGGCGACGGCCATCCGCCGGGCCCAGGACCGGTACTCCGCCTCGGCGCCGGCGACGTCCTGCTTCGGCGCGTCCGTGTAGGTGTCGTTGAAGGCCCGGACGGCCTCCAGGTAGGCCAGCTGGGCGGCGGTGAGGCTCGCCCGGTCCGTGCGGACCGTCCCCACGTGCTGGTCGTCGCGGTCCTCGAAGGCGCAGGTGACGTACCGCTCGCCGGCGTCCCAGTTGCCCGAGGTCGGGTAGAGGTACACGTCGTCCATGCCGTCCGGCACGGCCCACTGGTCGAGCGCGTAGTCCCCCAGCACCGGGCGGCACAGCACGGCGGCCCGCTCGCGCATGGCGGTCTCGCCCGGGTACGGGCCCTGGTCCTCCGGGACCTTGCTGGTGCCGGCCACCTCGCCGTGGTGCGGCGCCGAGCAGGGCAGTCGGCGGACCCAGTACACGGTCTCGTCGCCGTTCCCGTCGCCGGCGCTGCCGGCGCTCGGGACGTCGTAGCAGTCCCCGGCCTTCAGCGCGGACCAGCGGACCGCGCCCGGCGGGGCCTTGCGGACGTACCGGCCGTCCCGCGCGGAACCGAAGTCCCCCGCGCCGAACAGCAGCGCGAGCAGCACCGTGCCGATCACTCCGAGGACCAGGCCGATCACCGCCATGGCGCGCCCGCGCTCCTTGCGGCGGTTGATCTGGGTCAGCGCAATGATCCCGAACACCACGGCCACCGGCGACAGCAGGCTCAGGCCGCTCGCCAGCGAGCCGACCGCGAAGCCGTTGGTGCGCCGCTCCGGCCGCGGCTGGTACGGGGACGGGGAGGCGGAGCCGTACGGGAAGGGGGCGCCGTAGGGGTTGGGGCTCGCGCCGGGGGTCGGCTGCGGAGCGCCGGGCTGCACGCCGGACTGTGCCGAGGGCGGCACCGAGGCCCAGCCGCCGGCGGGCAGCGGTGGGGGCGGCGGCTGCGGCGGGGCCTGCGAGGGCAGCGGCGCGGCCTGCGGCGGGTGGTCGGCCGGCGGGGCCCAGGGGTCGACGGGCTCCGGGGCGGGGTTCCGGGCCGGCTCGGCGGCGGGTTCCGGTGCTCGGGCCGGCTCGGCGGTGGGCTCGGCTCCGGCGGCCGGGGCGGCCCCGGCGGCGGGCTCGGCTCCGGCGGGTCGCTGCGGAGCCTCGGCGTGCGCGGGGGCGTTCCCGGCGCCACGGTCCTTGCGGAAGTCCACCCGCGGGTCCGTCCCCGGGGCGGCGGACAGCTCGGGCTCAGGCTTGGACACGTTGGACTCCCCCAACCCGCCGGGGCGGGCGTCTGTTCGGCGTTGCGGCGTCCGCACCACGGCTCGGCCCGAGCGGGCCCGATGCGAACGGTCGCGCGACTTTACCCGATCTTTCCGAACGCCCGCCCCGCCGGCCGTGGCCGACCCGCGTCCAGGCCTCCGCAGCCCCGGGGCCGAGTCCTCGGCCCGCGCTCAGCGCTTAAGCCCTTCAGCTCCTCAGCCCTTCGGTTCCGCGCTCAGCCCCCTCGCCCCCGTCGGCCCCGTGTTCAGCCGCGGGCCAGGATCTCGCCGTGGATCATCGAGAACCAACCGTCCTCGGCGGCGGCCCACTCCCGCCAGCCGTCCGCGATCCGCTCCAGCTCGGCCCGGTCGGCGAAGCCGCGCTCGACCGCCGTCCGTCCGAACGCCGTGCCGGTCACCCGGTCCGCCCACGTCCCGCCCCACCACGCGCGCCGCTCGGCCGTCGCGTACGTCCAGGTGCCGGCGCCCGCGGTCACCTCGGTGAAGCCGGCCGCGCGGGCCCAGGACAGCAGCCGCCGCCCGGCGTCCGGCTCACCGCCGTTGGCCCGGGCGGTGCGGCGGTACAGCTCCAGCCAGCGGTCCAGCGCGGGTACCTCGGGGAACCAGGTCATCGAGGCGTAGTCGGCGTCCCGGGCGGCGACCACCCCGCCGGGCGCCGTCACCCGGCGCATCTCGCGCAGCGCCGACACCGGATCGCCCAGGTGCTGCAGCACCTGGTGGGCGTGCACGACGTCGAACTCGCCGTCCCGGTAGGGCAGTCCGTGCACGTCCGCCTGCTCGAACACCACGTTGGACAGGCCGCGCTCGGCGGCGTACCCGGCGGCCTGCTCCAGCACCTCGGCGGAGGTGTCCACGGCCACCACCCGCCCGCGGGGGCCGACCAGCTCGGCCAGGTCGGCGGTGATCGTGCCGGGGCCGCAGCCGACGTCCAACAGGGCCTGGCCGGGCCGCAGTTCGGGCAGCAGGTAGGCGGCCGAGTCGGCGGCGGTCCGGGAGCGGTGCGAGCGCAGCACGGCCTCCTGGTGGCCGTGGGTGTAGACGGTGGCGGGTTGCGATCCGGACATGAGGGCCCCCTGGGCGTGGTCGGTCTTCCAGCTGGTCTTCCGCTGTCGCAGACCGTTCCGCGACGTTCTCCGCGACGCACGTCGCGACGCACTTCGCGACGCACTTCGCGACGATGCCGCGACGCTCTTCGCGATGGCTCCGCGACGTTCCGACACGTTTCCGCGACGACTCTGACGCTACGCCGCATCCCGCATATCGAGAAGGACTGTCTCACATTCCGATCGCAGGCCGACCGCACCCCACCCCGCCGCCGTACCGTGGAGGCGCCCCCACCGCAGGGGCCCTCCGACAGAAGGTCCCGCCCATGCCCGGCCCCGGCCAGCGTCCCTACGTCCTGCTGAGCGCCGCCGTCTCGCTCGACGGCCACCTCGACGACGCCTCCCCCGACCGGCTGCTGCTCTCCAACGCCGCCGACTTCGACCGGGTGGACGAGGAGCGGGCGGCCGCCGACGCGGTGCTGGTCGGCGGCAACACCCTGCGCGCCGACAACCCCCGCCTGCTGGTCAACGACCCGGCCCGCCGGGCCGCCCGGGCCGCCGCCGGGCGGCCCGAGTACCCGCTGAAGGTGACGCTCAGCGCCAGTGGGGCACTCGACGCGGACCTGCGGTTCTGGCACACCGGCGGCGCCAAGCTCGCCTACACCACCGACGCCGGGGCGGCGGTGCTGCGCCCCCGCCTCGAAGGTCTCGCCGAGGTGGTCGCGCTCGGCGGCGCGGTGGACCTCGGCGCGGTGCTGGACGACCTGGGCGCGCGCGGCGTGCGCCGGCTGATGGTCGAGGGCGGCAGCGGCGTGCACACCCAGTTCCTCGCCCAGGGCCTCGCGGACGAACTCCAACTGGCCGTCGCTCCCCTGCTGGTGGGCCAGGCCGAGGCGCCGCGGTTCGTCGGCCCGGCCGCCTTCCCGGGCGGGCCGACCCGGCGGATGCGCCTGCTGGAGGCACGTAGCGTGGACGACGTCGTCCTGTTGAGGTACGCCCCGAAGGAGCCCGCACCGTGAGCCAGTCCGCCGCCACTGACCTCGAGCACCTCCGCCGAGCCGTCGAGCTCTCCCGCCGCTGCCCGCCCTCCGGGACGGCCTTCTCGGTCGGCGCGGTGATCGTCGGCGCCGACGGCGAGGTGCTCGCGGAGGGCTTCAGCCGCGAGGCCGACCCGCACGACCACGCCGAGGAGGCGGCCCTGGCCAAGCTCCCGGCCGGTGACGCCCGACTGCGCGGCGCGACCGTCTACAGCAGCCTGGAGCCCTGCGGCCTGCGCGCCTCGCGGCCGGTGCCGTGCGCCCGGCTGCTCATCGCGGCGGGCGTGCCGCGGGTGGTGGTCGCCTGGCGCGAGCCGGACCTGTTCGTCACCGACTGCCAGGGCACGGCCCTGCTGGAGGCCGCCGGGGTCGAGGTGGTGGAGCTCCCGGAACTGGCCGAGGAGGCCCGGGCGGTCAACGCCCATCTGCTCGGCTGATCGCCCGGAGTTTTTGTATCATCTAGAAACAAAGAGCTCGCTTTCCAGGGCTCGTCCTTCACCGTACCCCGAGGACCGAGGAGCCCTTCCCATGGCCGCTGCCACCGTCCGGCTGACCGCCCGCGCCCTGCTGCTCGACATGGACGGCACCCTGGTCGACTCCGACGCCGTGGTCGAGCGCTGCTGGGGCCGCTGGGCCGAACGGCAGGGCCTCGACCCGGCCGAGGTGCTCGCCGTCGCCCACGGCCGCCAGGGCCACGCCACCATGGCCGCCCTGCTGCCGCACCGCCCGGTCGAGGTCAACCTCGCCGAGAACGAGCAGATGCTCGCCGCCGAACGCGCCGACACCGAAGGCGTCGTCCCGGTCCCGGGCGCCCCCGCCTTCCTCGCCGCCCTGGCGGGCCTCCCGCACGCCCTGGTCACCTCCGCCGACGAAGCCCTCGCCCGGGTCCGGATGGCCGCCGCGGAGCTGCCGCTGCCGCCCGTCCTGGTCACCGCCGAGTCGGTCGGCGCCAGCAAGCCCGACCCCGAGGGCTTCCTCAAGGGCGCCGCCGCCCTCGGCCACGCCCCCGCCGACTGCCTCGCCTTCGAGGACTCCGGCGCCGGCATCGCCGCCGCCCGCGCGGCCGGCATACGGGTCATCGGCGTCGGCCCCCGCGCCGCCGCCCACCACCCGGACGCCCTGGCTCCCACCCTCGACGCGGTCACCGTCACGGCGGACCAGGACGGCGTCCTGACCGTGACCGTCCTGGCCTAGCCCCAATGCCGGTGACTTTGGTGTCTGTGGCTCGTTGGTTGTGGTGTGGCAAGGGTGGGGCAGGTCAAGTCGCCTGCGGGTGAGCGGTTGTCGGAC
>NZ_JBEPAK010000361.1:0-5144 GCF_040298565.1 Kitasatospora sp. NPDC001539
CGGTCCGACAACCGCTCACCCGCAGGCGACTTGACCTGCCCCACCCTTGCCACACCACAACCAACGAGCCACAGACACCAAAGTCACCGGCATTGCGGCTAGGCCCCGCCCGGCGGTCCACCGGGAGCCGGACGGTGGCGCCCGGCCGAGACCGTCGGAGGGCGCCGCCTCCAGCCCCCGCAGGGAGGCGGCGCCGGGGGTCAGGCGCGGGCGGTGGCGGGCTCGGGCTCCGCCAGGGCGCCGTACAGCAGCAGGTCCAGGACGGCGAGCAGCTCCTTGGTGAGCGCCCCCTTGCGGCCGGGATGCATGCACCAGCGGTACAGCGCGCCGAGGTAGAGGTCGCGCAGCGCGTTGCCGACCTGGTCGGGGCGGATCCCCTCGCGGAACTCGCCCCGCCGAACGCCGTCGGCGACCAGTTCCGAGAACAGCTCGGCGAGGTAGGGCTCCTCCAGGAGGGGACGGCCCGCCCGGACCCAGGCCATCAGCATGGCCCCGGTCTCCTTCTGGTCCTCGTCGTTCATCCGGCCGAGGGCGCGCATGCAGCGCTGCAGCCGGAGGCGGACGGCGCCGGAGCCCAGGGCGTCCGCGTCGAGGGAGGAGCGCAGCGTGTCGCGGCGCTTCTCGCCCCACGTCCCGAGCAGGTCCTCCTTGCGCTGGAAGTAGTTGAAGAAGGTGCCCCGTGCGACATCGGCCCGTTCGGCGATCTCGTCGATCGAGGTCTCGTCGTAGCCCTGTTCGGTGAACAGGGTGAGGGCGGCGGTGTACAGCCTCTCCCTGACCCGCAGCTTGTTGCGCTCGCGGCGCCCCAGCGGCTCCGCCGGCGCGGGTGCAGCTCCCGTGGAATTCAACGGGGTCTCCGATCCATGGTGGCTGCCGGGGAGGGCCCACTCCTCCCCGACTTGGTGCACCACAGTTTAACTATGTTTCACAGTCGAAGTTGTCCTCCATAAAAGACCTCGATGGCTGCCGGAACCTTCACCCGATCGTCGCCAGCAGGCCGTTGAGGCTCTCCGAGCCGAGCAGGCGCCCCGCCGTGAGGTCCAGCCCGCAGTCGGAACGGACCTGCGCCCGCAACTGGGCGGCCATCAGCGAGTCCAGGCCCAGGTCGCGCAGCGAGCGGCGGCGGTCGATCGCCGCCTCGGGCAGGTCGAGCAGCCGGGAGACGCGCTGGAGCAGTGCGTCCGTCGCGGCGCGCGCGGCCGCCGGGGCGGGCTCGGCGCCCACGGCCACCGGGGCCGGTGCGGCGCCCGTCGGCACCGGCACCGACACGGGCACCGATGCGGACAGCAGCCCCGGTCCCGGCAGCGGCACCGGGGCCGCGGCGAGCGGCCGGAGGAGGGAGAGCGGCCGGGCGGCCGACGGCAGGGCGGGGCACCGCCGGGCGAGGGCCCCGGTCAGCCGACCGCGGACACCCGCCCCCGGCCCGGCCGGGGCGATCAGCTCGATGTCGAGGAACTCGGCGAGCACCGACCCGTCGGCGGCGAGCAGGAGGACGTCGCCCCGGGCCCGGCGGCCGCCCGCGACCGGGGTGACGCGGCACAGGCTCCAGTAGTCGTCGGTGAGTTCGGCATGGCGCCGGACGGTGCCGAAGCGCACCGGCAGGTAGCCGGAGCCGGCGGGGTAGCAGGCCGGCATCGCCAGCAGCCCCGCCTCCCAGCCGACGGCCGTCGAGGCGCCGCCGCGGCGCACCCGGGCGACGATGCGGCCGCCGCGCCGCCAGGCATGCTCGACCGTCCGTACGCCCGGGCCAGCCTCGATCCCGCGCCGGGCGGCCTCCGCGTACAGGGCGTCGGCGGACAGGTACTCCCGGTGCCGGGCCAGGCTGGTCTCCAGCAGCTCGCGCCGGGCGGGCGCGGCCGAGGCGGAGGCGGGCTCCAGGCGTCCGCGGGCGCAGGGCTCCGGCTCGGCGCCGGCACCGCGGCGGGCCTCGACCCGGACGTCCCGGGAGCCGTCCGGGCCCGGCGCGTCCACCGTGACGCGCAGCGTGGCGGTGGGGACGTCGGCGAGGGTGAGGGCGGCGTCGCCCAGCCGCACCCCGGTCAGGGCGAAGTCCTGCCCGGGAGCGGCCTCGCGTGCGGCGGCGAACGCGGCCTCCAGGTACACGGACGGGAAGACCGGCTCGACGCCGCTCACCGCGACCCCGGCGCCGGCGGCGGGCAGGCCCCAGGCGTCCAGCCGGGACTCGCGCACCAGCGGCGCGGCCGCGGCGGCCCGGCGCAGCGGGGAGGCGTCCCAGCAGTAGGTGGGCAGCGGCACCGCCGGGGGCTCGAAGCCGTACCAGCGCGACCAGTCGACGGCGGCGCCCCGGGCGAACGCCCGGCCCACCGCCTCCAGCAGCAGCACCGGCTCGTCGCCGCCGCGGCGCAGGGTGGGCACGGCGGCGGCCTCGGCGCCGCCCGCGGTGACCGTCTCCTCGACCGCCGCCGTCAGCACCGGGTGCGGGCTGACCTCGAGGAAGACGGTGTCCGTCCCGGCCAGCCGCCGGACGGCCTCGGCGAAGCGGACCGGGCGGCGCAGGTTGTCCAGCCAGTAGCGCGGTCCGAGCTCCTCGCCGGCGCTGGGGGCGGCGGTCACGCTGGACATCAGGGCGGTCCGGGTCCGGCGCGGCGCCAGACCGTCCAGGGCGGCGAGCAGCTCGGCGCCGATCAGGTCCATGTCGGGCGAGTGGGAGGCTACCTCGACCTTGACCGGACGGCAGAGCACCCCGGCGCCCTCCAGGTGCCGGGCGATCCCGGCCAGCGCGCTCGGCGGCCCGGCCAGCACGGTGGACGACGGGGAGTTCTCCGCCGCGACGCACACCGCGGCGAACTCCGGCTGGGAGGCGAGGAGTTCCCCGGCGCCCTCGGCGGAGAGCTCCACCGCCAGCATGGCGCCGCGCCCGGCGAGCCGGCGCATCAGCCGACTGCGGCGGCAGATGACGGCGGCGGCGTCGCTCAGGCCGAGCGCCCCGGCGCTCTGCGCCGCGGCGACCTCGCCCATGCTGTGGCCCACGCACACGTCCGGCGTCAGGCCGGCCTCCCGCAGGGCCGTGTCGAGGGCGACACCGACGGCCCACAGGGCGGGCTGGACCTTGTCCATGTCGGTGGGGAACTCGTCGGCCTGCCGGAGCAGGTCGACCACCGACCAGCCGAGCTCCAGGCCGATCGCGGCGTCGCACTCCAGCAGCTTCTCCCGGAAGGCCGGGGAGGTCTCCAGCAGTCGGCGGCCCATGCCGGACCACTGGGCGCCCTGGCCGGGGAAGACGAAGGCCAGCCGGCGGGGACCGCCGAAGCCCGCCTCGGCGGTGCCGCCCTCGGGGACGGACTCGCCCGCGGCCAGAGCCCGCAGCCGCTCGGCGACCACCCGGTGGCTGTCGCCGCGGACCCAGAGCCGGTAGGGGTGGGCGTCCCGGCGCAGCGCGGCGGCCGCGCAGAGATCCGGCAGCGGGACGTCGCGGCCGGGGCCGTCCGTCAGGTGGCTCGCGTAGGCCTCGGCCAGATGGCTCAACGAGCGGGCCGAGCGGGCGCTGAGCACCAGCAGCTGTTCGGCGGTGCCGCGGTGGGGCGGCACGGCGGCCGGCGCGGCCGGCCCGGCCGGGTTCGGGACGTACTCGCCGACCACGACGTGGGCGTTGGTGCCCGAGATGCCGAAGGAGCTGACGCCGAGCAGCGCCCGGTCGCCGGTCCTGGGCAGCGGGGTGTTGCGGGTGACGACGGCCACCCCGAGGTCGTTGCGCTCGATCACCGGGTTCGGTTCGGCGCAGTGCAGGGAGGCCGGGATGACGCCGTGCCGGGCGATCAGGACGGCCTTGATCAGCCCGGCTATGCCGGCCGCGGACTCGGCGTGGCCGATGTTGGTCTTCACCGAGCCGGTCAGCAGCGGCCGCCGCCGCGGGCGCTCGGTCGCGGCGGCGAGCGCCTGGAGCTCGACCGCGTCCCCGACCGAGGTGCCGGTGCCGTGGGCCTCCACGTAGTCGAGGTCCTGCGGGGCGATGCCGGCCGAGCGGCAGGCGGTGCGCAGCATGTCGACCTGGCCGCTGATCGCGGGTTGCAGCAGGAGCCCGCTGCCCCGGCCGTCGTTGGTGACCGCGCTGCCGAGCAGGGTGGCCAGGACGCGGTCGCCGTCGCGCTCGGCGTCCGCGAGCCGCTTGAGCACGATGACGCCGACGCCGTCGCTGCGGACGAAGCCGTCGGCGCCGGCGTCGCCGAAGCGGCAGCGGCCGCCGGGCGAGAGCATGCTGCCCTGGGAGTAGGCGATGGCGTCGTGGGAGGAGAGGACGAAGTTGACCCCGCCGGCGAGGGCGAGGTCGCACTCCCCGGCCAGCAGGCTCTGCCTGGCCTGGTGCACCGCGACCAGGGAGGAGGAGCAGGCGGTGTCGAGCACCACGCTGGGGCCGAAGAGGTCGAAGGCGAAGGAGAGCCGCCCGGCGGTGACGGCGCGCAGTCGGCTGCCGGCCACGTCGCGGACGTTCGGGCCGGCCTCGGAGCGGGTGGCTTCGGAGTACTCGGCGGTCGCCTGGCCGATGAACACCCCGGCGTGGGTGCCGGCCAGGGTGGACGGGCGGATGCCGGCGTCCTCGAAGGCCTCCCAGGTGGCGTGCAGCAGCAGGCGCTGCTGGGGGTCGATGGCCCGGGCCTCGGCGGGGGAGATGCCGAAGAACCCGTAGTCGAAGGAGAACGGGTCCGCCACGAAGCCGCCGTGCCGGGAGGCCGTCCGGCCGGGGACGCCGGGGGTGGGGTCGTAGTCGGCCGCGATGTCGAACCGCTCCGCGGGCACCGCGGTGACCGAGTCCCGGTGGGCCATCAGGTTCTCCCAGAACCGTCCCGGCCCGTCGGCGCCTGGAAACCGGCAGCCCATGCCGACGACGGCGACCTCGGGGCGGGGGTTCTGGTGTGCTTGCTCCATGGATGGCCCAATCTCGGTAGGCGGAGACCTGTGGCGTGCGTGACGGTGCGCGGATCTTGGGGCTAGCGGGATTCAAACTTACACCGGGACACAAGTTTGTTCCTAGGGTTCCGTCGATGGACTTGGAGTCCAATCACCGACCGGGGGAGGCTGCGGTCAAAGTGCCCCGATCAGCGGGATTTTGATCCCTTGTCGGGGTGATCGGGCCGCTTGCCCGAACGGTTGCGAAGGGTGCCGGAACGCCGGAAAGGCCGCCCGGG
>NZ_JBEPAK010000362.1:0-5131 GCF_040298565.1 Kitasatospora sp. NPDC001539
CGCGCTGTGCGCACAGCGCGAACCCGCACCCGGCCCAGCTGCGGCCGGGACCGGTCCCGGTGATCACTGGGCGCGGGATCAGGCTCAGGGAGGCCTTGCCCCGAGGCGATCATGGCAGGACTTCCGGTGGAGAACGACTCCTCGGCGGCGCACTGTCCACTTGCTGCACGACATCGTCGGCGAGCGCGGGTGCCCCTTCCGAGCCCGGGCGGGTGACGGGTCGACAGGAGTCACCCGTGCCGTGGCGTCCGGCGGCTCACAGGTGGGCGCTGATCTCGCCGCCGGCGGTGAGCACCAGGTGGACGCCGTTGGCGACTCCGCCGGCGTCGTGCTGGTTCGCCTCCCACGTGCCGGCCACCGCGTTGTCGTTGCCGAGGAGCTGCGCGCGGTAGTGGAGCTCGCCGACCTTGGTGACCCTGGCCGTCCAGCCGCCCGCGAGCTTGAAGGTGCCCGGCCCCTGGTGCCCACCGCCCATCCAGGAGTGGACCGTTCCGTCCGTCAAGAGCACGACGAACATGTCGTTGGCGTCGAGCCCGGCATCGGTGCCGGTCGTCTCCAGGGTGGCCAGGACGTCGCCGTGGCTGACGATCCTGGCCTGGTAGCGCTGGTTGCCGAGGTCGCGTATCTCGGCCGTGCTGCCGTCCACCAGGGTCTGGGTGCGGACCGGGGACGACCCCTTGCCCGCGGCGGCGGGCGCCGTGCTGCGGCGCGCGTCGGGCGTGGCGGCCGGGGCGGCCGGTGCGGTGGTGGCGTGCGGGCCGGGCGGGGTGACGGCAGGGGTGGTGCTGCCGGTGCCCTTCGGGTCGGGCGTGGTCGATGCGGCGGCGGTGGCCGCCGGCGTCGTGGCGGGTGCGGCCGCTGCGGTGCTCGCGGACGTGTCGGAGGCGGAACCGCAGGCCGTCGCGGTGGGCACCAGCAGCGCGGCGGCCAGGACGGTGCCGGCCAGGGTGCGGGCGGCGGTCGCGTGGCGGTTCGTCACGACGGGCATGTGGTGCTCCTGGATGAAGTACGGGCGAGGACACGCACGTTGTGGCCGCCTCCCACGGGGGGCGGGACGGCGGCGCGGCGGACGTGCACGATCGAACGTAGTGCGGACAGTCGACGGAATCGCGCCTTCCGTGTCACCGGATCGCTACGCCCGGGCTCGCGACCGCTTCGGGCGCCCATCGCCGAGCGGTTCGGCACCGGCCAGCGCCAGGGGGCGGAACGCCCACCGCCCCGGCCGGGTGGCGGTCGGGGCGGTGGGCGGTCGACCGCCGGCGCGGGTCAGCTCGCCTCCGACGGCCACGCGCTGTGCGCCGCCACCTGGGCGCGCAGGTGCCGCAGGGCACGGGCGGAGGCGATGCCGACCGCTCCGGTGACCAGCCCGGCACGGCCGCAGACGGCGGCGAAGCGGTGGTCGGCGAGGCTGCCGTCGACCACCTCGAAGCGGTCGGCGTCGCCGGGCCGGCCGAACGCCTGGACGCGCAGCCCGTACTGATCGGTCCACAGGTAGGGGACCGGCTGGTAGGCCTGCCGGACGCCGTCCGGGCCGGCCAGCAGGTTCCGGGCGGCGTGCACCGCCTGTTCGGTGGCGTTGGTGCGCTGCTCCAGGCGGTGGTGGCGGCCGGTGCTCGGGTCGGGCCAGGAGGCGGCGTCCCCGGCGGCCCAGACGCCCGGCCCGGCGGCGCAGTAGGCGTCGCAGACCACGCCGTCGTCCAGCGGGACGCCGCTGTCGGCCAGCCACTCGGTGGCCGGCTCGGATCCGATGGCCATCAGGACGGTGTCGGCGGCCAGCTCGGAGCCGTCGGTGAGCCGGACGCCGGCGGCCCGGCCGTGGCGCCGGAGCAGCGCGGCGGCCGTGCCCCGGTGGATCCGCACCCCGTGCTCGCGGTGCAGGCCGGCCAGCAGCGCGGCCGTCTCGGTGCCGAGGACGGCGGCCTGGGGCACGGCGGCGGAGGCCAGCCACGTCACCTCGGCGCCGAGCCCGACCGCGGTGGCCGCCGCCTCGGCCCCGAGCAGGCCGCCGCCGACCACCAGCAGCCGGGTGCCCGCACGGAGTTCCTCGCGGAGGGCGAGGGCGTCGCCGAGGGTGCGCAGCACGTGGGCGCCCGGCACCGGCCCGTCGGCGCCGGGCAGCCGGCGCGGGCGGACGCCGGTCGCCACGATGACGGCGTCGCAGCGCACCCGGTGGCCGTCGGCGAGCCGGACGGTCCGCTCCCGGCGGTCCAGGCGCTCGGCCGGGACCCCCAGGCGCAGGTCGAGCCGGAGCTCCTCCAACGCCTGGGGTCCGCGCAGCGCGAGGCGGTCGGGCTGCCATTCCCCGCCGAGCAGGTGCTTGGACAGCGGTGGCCGGTCGTACGGGGGTTCGTCCTCCGCCCCGATGAGGGCGAGGCGGCCGTCGTAGCCGGCCCGGCGCAGCGCTTCGGCGGCGTGCAGACCGGCGGCGCCGGCGCCGACGACGGCGACGTCCCGCAGAGCGGTCACACCCGCTCCAGGCTGATCGCCGCGGCCGGGCACACGGCGGCGGCGTCCTGGACGGCCTGGTGGAGTTCGGCGGGCGGTTCGGCGTCCAGCAGGACGACGATGCCGTCCTCGTCGCGCTGGTCGAAGACGTCGGGCGCGGCGAGGACGCAGTGGCCGGCGCCGCAGCACTTCTCCTGGTCGATCCGGACGAGCATGGTCTTCCCTTCGGGACGTGGCGGGTGCGGAGGGGCCGGACGGCCCTGGCTCCGGTGGGTGGGGGCGCGTCGCCCTGGGCGGCGCCCGTGGTTCGGCGCGGGGGCCGGCCCGATCACCAGGCGACCGGCAGCTCGTGGACGCCGTAGATGAGCATCTCGCCGCGGAAGGCGATCTCCTCGAACGGGACGGCCAGGCGCAGTCCGGGCAGCCGGCGCAGAACGGTGTTCAGGGCGATCTGCAGTTCCAGCCGGGCGAGGGGCTGCCCGAGGCACTGGTGGACGCCGAACCCGAAGGCCAGGTGGCGGCGGGCGTCACGGGTCAGGTCGAGTTCGTCGCCGCCGGGGAACTCCTGCTCGTCCCGGTTCGCCGTGTTGACCATGCAGACGACGCCCTCGCCCGCGCGGATCCGCACGCCGCCGAGGTCGACGTCCTCGGTGGCGACCCTGGTCAGCCCGGAGTGCACGATGGTCAGGTAGCGCAGCAGTTCCTCGACCGCGCCGGGGGCGGACTCGGGGTGGCGGCGCAGGTGGTCGAGCTGTTCGGGGTTGCGCAGCAGGGCGAGGACGGAGAGCGCGGTCATGTTGGCGGTGGTCTCGTGTCCGGCGACCAGCAGCAGCCGGCCCATCGCGCCGATCTCCTCGGTGCTCAGGTCGCCGCGTTCGACCAGACGGCTGAGGATGCCGTCGTCGGGTTCGCTGCGCTTGGCCTCGGTGAGCCTGATCAGGTAGTCGGTCAGCCGGGCCTGGGCGTCGATGACCTCCTCGGCCGAGGACTCGCGGCGCAGCAGGACGCGGCTGCACTCCTGGAAGAAGGCGTGGTCCTGGTAGGGGACGCCGAGCAGCAGGCAGATCACCAGGGACGGCAGGGGCAGGGCGAACTCGCGGACCAGGTCGGCGCTGGAGCGCCCCTCGGTCATCCGGTCCAGCAGCTCGTCGGCGATGCGCTGGACCTCGGGGCGCAGCGCCTCGACCTTCTTGATCATGAACTCGCCGGTGAGCATCCGGCGCAGACGGGAGTGCTCCGGGTCGTCCATCCGGATGAAGGTGGGCTGACCGGCGTTCAGCTGCCGGGCTCCCGCGCTGATGAAGGGGAAGCCCGGGCGGGTGGAGTCGGAGCTGAAGCGCCGGTCGGTGAGGACCGCCTTGACGTCCTCGTGGCGGGTGACCAGCCACGTCGTGGAGCCGTCCCAGAGGGTGACGCGGCTGACCGGCTCCTCCTGCTGGGCCTGCCGGTAGGCGGGCGGCGGGGCGAACGGGCAGGTGTCGCGGGCGGCGGGGTGGCTGAAGCGCGGGGTCTTCGCGGCAGTGGCCATCAGGGGGCTCCCTTCTCGGAGCTGGGTGGGGCCGGCGGTGCCGGTGGGGCCGACGGGCCTGCGGATGTGGTGGCGCAGGCCCGCGGGCGCGGGCCGTCGGGGCGGGCCATTTACGTGCCAAAAGCAACTAACTGATCGTCACGCTAACTCGCGGTCCGTGGCGAGGAAAGGGCGCATCGGGTGACGGCCGAATCTGTCCGAAATCCGGTCACCGCTGCCCGGTGCGGCCGCGGCCCGTACCGGATCGCTACAGTTCCTCCATGCCGGACGCCGAAGACGATCGGACCACCGCCTCCGACCTGGAGGCCGTACTGGCCTCCCTGGCCTACCTGCTGACGCGCTCCCAGGAGCACGAACGCCGCACGGCCCGGGCCGGCATCACGGCCGCCCGCTCGGACGTCTACCTGCTGCGCGCCCTCGCCGAGGCCGAGGGGGCCAGCCGGGTGAGCGACCTGGCCGACCGGCTGATGGTCAAGCCCTCCCACGTCACCCGGCAGATCGACCGGCTCCAGGGCCAGCAACTGGTGGAACGCAGCCACGACGCGCTGGACCGCAGGGCCCGCCAGGTGGCCATCACCGCCGACGGGCGGCAGCTGCTCGACCGGCTGAAACAGGCCAACATCGCCGGACTGACCAGCGCGCTGGACGGCGTCCCGGAGCCGGACGTCGTCGCCACCGTCAGCGTGCTGCGCCATCTGGTCGACCGGTACGTGCACCGGGTGCGCACCACGATGCGGTCGGAGGACGACCCGCACGGCTCCGGTTGAGCGCGGCGACCATCCGGGTACGTCACCCGGCATGTCGGACGAGAAGAACCGCGCCACGGCCGAGGCGATCCTCCCGTTGGTCGGCGGCGCCCCCAACATCCGCTCGGTCGCCCACTGCATGACCCGGCTGCGGCTGGGGCTGGCCGACCGCTCGCTGGTCGACCAGGAGGCCCTCCGGGCGCTGCCGGCCGTGCTCGGGACCGTCGACGACGACACCTACCAGATCGTCCTCGGCCCCGGAGCCGTCGCCGGCGTCACCGCGCAGCTGCGCGGGCTCCTGGACTCCGGCGACGGCGCGGCCGCCGGGACCGGTCCCCAGGAGGATCCGGGGGCCGGCGGCGCCCCCACCGCCGAGGCCCTGGCCGGGCGCGGCGCGCGGTTCCGGGCCGAG
>NZ_JBEPAK010000363.1:0-5072 GCF_040298565.1 Kitasatospora sp. NPDC001539
CGCCGGCAGCCCGGAAGCCGAGTACGACAGCGGAGCCGTCCCACCCGACGCCTTGATCTGCAGGTTCACCGAACCACCCACCGCGGTGGACTGGTCACCGGGGCTGCTGACCGTGACGGAGGAGCCGGTGCCGCCCGGCTTGGTGAGCAGGCAGCCGGGGACGGTCAGGTCGACGGCGCGGGCGGAGTTCAGGCAGGTGGTGAACCAGTACGTCTCCTCGCCGTAGCTCTGGCCCTTGGTGACGGTGGTGGTGCCGTCGGCGGCGACCTCGCAGGGGTTGTTGAGGGTGCACATGGCGCCGTCGTCGTTGCCGGTGTTGTTGATGCCGATGATCCGCCCGCTGGAGGAGTCGATGATCGGCGAGCCGGAGGTGCCGTGGGTGGTGTTGCAGCCGGAGTTGTAGCGCAGCGAGTCGTGCCAGGTCCACTGGTCCTCGCGCAGGGTCGGTACGAACCCGTTGACGGAGCAGTTCCAGACCTGCTTCCAGTACGAGGACGGGATGTACATCGCGGCGCCGTTGGTGGGGTGGGCGTCGTTGATGGTCAGCGCGGTGACGCCGTACTTGGAGCTGAGCGACCCGAAGGTGTCGGTGAGGCGGTAGAGCGCGACGTCGGTGCCGGTCATCGTGGCGTAGATCACCTGGTCGCCGCGGACGGTGCCGAGGGTGTTGCCCGCACCGTCCAGCAGGGTGCCGCTGCGGCTGGCGCTCGCGTTCTGGATGACCTCGCCGGCCGACGGCATGGAGGGCAGGCAGTGCCCGTTGGTCAGCATCATCGCCCGGTCGCCGTCCACCGAGGCGGGGAACCGGACCAGCGCGGCCGAGCAGTCGTCCAGGGCGATGGTCGACGTCAGGTCGGCCGCCCGGACGGCGTGCGCGGGGGCGGCCGCCAGCACCAGCCCGCTCGCGACGACGGCACTCGTACCGGCCATCGCGGCAAGTCTCTTGAACATGGCTCTCCTTGTGGGGGATCGCGGGGCGCACGACTGGTCGCCGACGCCCGCGCCGCACGAAGGTGCCATGGCCACCTCAAGGGGTCAACCGTTCTGGCCGAACTCGCCACCGGGTATCCGGTGTTGTGACGGCCTTCGGCAACTTCCCGTCCCGGTATGCCCGTTACGGGCACGGCCGACGGCACTGCCCGGCGCCTGCAGTGCCCGCCGCAGCTGCCGGCGGACGATCACCGACGGGGGCCCTCCGGACCCGCGGCCGGGGTCAACTACGATCGGGCCCGTGCTCAGTCTCACCGGCCTCCCCCTGCAGATCGCCGTCTCGGTCATCGCGGTCCTCGTCTTCGCCGCCACCATGTGGCTCTGGCCGCGGTTCGGCGGGAAGGGCTGGAAGGCCTGGCTGGGCCGGATCGGCGCGTTCCTGGCCACCCAGGTGTCGGTGCTGGCCGCGATGGGCCTGATCGCCAACAGCTACTTCGGGTTCTACAGCTCCTGGACCGACCTGCTCGGCACCAGCGGCGGGCTGGGCACGGTCGTGGACCACTCGCCGAACGCCGCCGGCGTGGCCGTCACCGGCCAGCAGAGCTTCTACTCGGCCCAGGGCTCGGATCCCGAGCGCTCCGGGCTGATCCAGAAGATCGACGTCAAAGGAGCCGGCAGCGGCCTGAGCACCGAGGCGTACGTCTACCTGCCGCCGCAGTACTTCCAGCCGGGCTTCGCCAAGCAGCGCTTCCCGATGGCCCTGGTGCTCTCCGGGTACCCGGGCATCCCGGAGAAGCTGATCTCGCTGATGCAGTACCCGGCCTCCGCCCTCGACGCGATCGAGCGGAAGAAGCTGCCGCCGACGATCCTGGTGATGACCCGCCCCACCCTCGTCGGCGACCGCGACACCGAGTGCGTGGACGTGCCGAACGGCCCGCAGGTGGAGACCTTCTTCACCACCGACCTGCCCAAGGCCCTGGCGACGGCCTACCGGATCGGCACCGACCCGGCCAACCGGGCCGTGATCGGCAACTCCACCGGCGGCTACTGCGCGCTCAAGTTCGCGCTGCGCAAGCCCGACTCCTACCCCTCGGCGATCGCCCTCTCCGGTTACTACAGCGCGGCCCACGACCCGACCACCGGCGACCTGTTCGGCGGCAGCGACAAGCTGAAGCAGGAGAACGACCTGCTGTGGCGGCTGAAGAACCAGCCGCCCGTCCCGGTCAACCTGCTGCTGACCACCGCCAACGACGAGAACAACTACGCCGAGACCCAGGCCATGGTCGGAGCCTTCAAGGCCCCCACCAAGATGTCGACCATCACCCTGGACACCGCCGGCCACAACTTCCACACCTGGACCCGGGAGATCCCCCCGGCCCTGGAATGGCTGGGCCGGCACATCACCATGCCGCCCGCCGCGTGACCCCCGGGTGAAGAGCGCGCGAAGACCTCGCCCCTCCGGGTGAAACCGGACAGATCACACGCGTCTCACAGCCCCGTCTCACGGTTCTCTCAGTCGCGCCACGCACGGTATGGCGCATGACCACGAGCAGCTACTCCCCTCCAGCCGGCGACCCGTGGCCCGAGGCCGCGAACTACCCGCCACCGGAGGTGCCGCAGCCGGCCGCCGACCGGCCGGCGCCGGCGCCGCTCTTCCCCGAGCAGGCCCTGCCGCCCACCGGCCCGAAGGGCGTCGCCTCCTGGTCCGGACGGCTGCGCACCCTCCCGGCCCGCACCTGGCGAGGCCGCGCGGACGACCCGCGCTGGGTGCGCCCGGCCCTGCTGGCGCTGCTGGCCGCGACCGCCGTCCTCTACCTGTGGGGCCTGAGCGCCTCCGGGTGGGCCAACGCCTTCTACTCGGCCGCCGTCCAGGCCGGCAGCCGGAGCTGGAAGGCCTTCTTCTTCGGCTCCTCCGACGCCGCCAGCTTCATCACCGTCGACAAGCCCCCGGCGTCGCTGTGGCCGATGGCCCTCTCGGCCCGGATCTTCGGCCTCTCCTCCTGGTCCGTCCTCGCCCCGCAGGCGCTGATGGGCGCCGCCACCGTCGGCGTGCTGTACGCGACGGTGCGCCGCCGCTTCTCCCCGCTCGGCGGCCTACTGGCCGGCGCCGCACTGGCGCTGACCCCGGTCGCCGCGCTGATGTTCCGCTTCAACAACCCCGACGCGCTCCTGGTGCTGCTGCTCACCCTGTCCGCGTACGGTCTGGTCCGGGCGATCGAGACGGCGAGCACCCGCTGGCTGCTGTTCACCGGGGCGATGTTCGGCTGCGCCTTCCTCACCAAGACGCTGGCGGCGTTCCTGATCCTGCCCGCCTTCGCGGTGATCTACCTGGTCGTGGCGCCCACCGGCTTCTGGCGGCGGGTCCGCCAGACCCTGCTCGCGGGCCTCGCGCTCCTCGTCTCCGGCGGCTGGTGGGTGGCGATCGTCGAGCTGCTGCCCGCCTCGGCCCGCCCGTACGTCGGCGGCTCGCAGGACAACGACTTCCTCTCGCTCACCTTCGGCTACAACGGCCTCGGCCGGGTCGACGGCAACGAGCGCGGCAGCGTGGGCGGCGGCGCCCGCTCCTTCGGGGCCAACCTGCCCGCCGGGCTCGACCTGCCCGGCGGGGCGGCGCGCGGCGGGATGCGGGGCGGCGGAGGCGGCTGGGGCCAGACCGGCATCACCCGCCTGTTCGGCTCGGACATCGGCGGGCAGATCGCCTGGCTGCTGCCGGCCGCGCTGATCCTGCTGGTGGTCGGCCTCTGGGCGACCCGCCGCTACGCCCGACCGGACACCGCCCGCGCGGCCTTCCTGGTCTGGGGCGGCTGGCTGGTCTCCACCGCGCTGATCTTCAGCTTCATGTCCGGGATCTTCCACCAGTACTACACGGTGGCGCTCGCCCCGGCGATCGCGGCACTGGTCGGCATGGGCGTGGACGGGCTGTGGCGGGCCCGGCACCGGCTGCCGTACGCACTGCTGCTAGCGGGCGTGCTCGCGGTGACGGCTGGTTGGGCGTTCGTCCTGCTCGGGCGCAGCTCCGACTTCCTGCCCTGGCTGCGCTGGGCGGTGCTGGCGGGCGGCCTGGTCGCGGCGGCGGCGCTGGTGGCCGGACAGGTCGCCGGGCGGGTGTCCGGCCGGACGGGCGCCCGGATCGCCTCGGTGGCGGGCGTGGTGGGCCTGGCGGCGGCGCTCGGCGGTCCGGCGGCGTACGCGGTGGACACCGTGGACACCGCGCACACCGGCTCGATCGTCACCGCCGGCCCCGGGGTGAAGGGCGCCTTCGGGCCGGGCGGCGGCGGGCGCAGGGGCGGCCAGGGCTTCCCGGGCAACGGCCGGATGTTCGGCCAAGGCGGCCAGGGCGGCCAGGGCGGCCAGGGCGGCTTCGGTCAGGGCGGCGTGGGTGGTCTCAACGGCCAGGGCGGCCAGGGCAGCCAGGGCCGTGGCGGCGGCCAGGGCACGCACGGCAGGAACGGCTTCGCCGGCGGCATGGCCGGCGGCCTCCCCGGCCTCCCCGGCTTCCCCGGCGCGCAGGCCCCGGGGGGCTCGGACGGCGCTCCCGGCGGTTCCTCCGGCGGCCAGGGCGGCGCAGCGGGCGGCGGCATGGGCGGCCTGCTCGGCGGCACCAAGGTCAGCGACGAGGCCGCGGCGCTGCTCTCCCAGGACGCCGACCGCTTCACGTGGGCGGCCGCCACGACCGGCTCGCAGAACGCCGCCAGCTACCAGCTGGCCACCGGCAAGCCGGTGATGGCGCTCGGCGGCTTCAACGGGACGGACCCCTCGCTCAGCCTGGCCGGCTTCCAGAAGTACGTCCAGGAGGGCAAGGTGCACTGGTTCATCGGCGGCGGCTCGCACCGCGGCTTCGGTGCCGGTGCCGGTGCCGGAGCCGGTGCCGGTGCCGGTGCCGGTGCCGGTGAGGGTGGCGAGAGCGGCCAGGAGACCGAGTCCGCGCAGATCGAGTCCTGGGTCACCAGCCACTTCACCGCCAGGACGGTCGGCGGAGCGACCTTCTACGACCTGACGGCCCCGACCTCCTGACTCCGCCTCCCCCGGGGGGGGGGGGGGCGCGGGGGGGGGGGGCCCCCCGCCCCCCGGGGGGGTGCGGGTGGGCCCCCCCCACCCCCGCCAGCTGCGCGGGGGGTGGGGGCGCGGCGGCGCGGCGCGCC
>NZ_JBEPAK010000364.1:0-5035 GCF_040298565.1 Kitasatospora sp. NPDC001539
AGGGGCTGTCCCCAACCGGGACAGCCCCTCCGCCAGCAAGATCTTCAGGATCCTTTTAGGGCGCCCCGGCCGCCCGGAGAAGATCGCCGACCGGCGCGCGTAGGCTGGCTGCCGTGCGCTCCGTGATCCTCCCGCCGCCGGCCCGCTAGCGGGCGGCGAACTCCGACCACCCCGGCCCCGGCGGGAACGCCCGCCGCCACCGGGGCGATGGCTGCCGCCCGCGTACCCCGCGGACCTCGACCGGCAACCCATCGTGGAGCACCGACGCATGACCTCGTACCCCGCCGTGCCGTTCCGGCGCGGCCTGTTGTCCATCTCGGCCGCCGCAGTCGCCTGGGGCGCGGGCGGCGCCGTGGCAGCGCTGCTGCTGCGCACCAGCGGGCTGGGCCCGGTGGCCGTCTCCTGCTGGCGCTTCGGCGTCGCCGCGCTCTGCGTGGCGGTGCTGCCCTCCGGCGGAACGACCACCCGGCGCCGCGCCGCCGTGCTGACCGGCCTCGGCCTGGCCGTCAGCCAATGCGCCTACTTCGGCTCGGTGCAGTACGCGGGCCTCGGCCTGGGCACCCTGATCACCATCGGCGCCGGGCCGGTGCTCACCAGCCTCGGCGCCCATCTGCTGCTCGGCGAACGCCTCACCCGCCGGGCGGCGGCCGCCGTGCTGCTCGCCCTCGGCGGGCTGGCCCTGCTGGTCGCCGCACCGGCCGCCGGGCCGCGTCCCGCCCTGGGCGCCGCCCTGGCGGTGCTGGCCGGCGCCGGCCAGAGCGGGCTGACCCTGTGGGCGCGCGGCGGCGGCTCGGCGACCGCGGGCACCGGCGCCTTCCTCACCGGTCTGCTCTGCCTGCTGCCGTTCGCGGCCGTGCAGGGCGTGCTGCCCACGGCCGGGGAGCCGGCGTTCACCGGGGTGGCACTGCTCTTCCTCGGAACGGTGCCGACCCTGCTCGCCTACCGCTGGTACTTCACCGGTCTCACCGCCGTGCCGGGGACGACGGCCTCGGTGCTGGTGCTGCTGGAGCCGGCCACGGCCGCGCTCATCGGCGTGCTGTTCCTCGGCGAGCCGCTCACCGCGGGCGTGCTGGCCGGCTCGGCGCTGCTGCTGGCCGCGATCGCGGCGCTGGCGCGGGCGTAACGGCGCGGCGGGGCCGCAGCGGAGCGAGCCCATCGCGGAGCGGCCGACGGCGCAGCGGCCGGGGGCCGTCCGGACGTAGGGCGGCGTGCACCCGGGCGGACCAGCTGTGGTCGCCGGGGGCACGCCGCCGTGCTGTCGTGGGCCGCATGAACTCCTCGCTCCCCGCCCGGGCCGCCGTCACCGCCACGATCGCCGTCCTCCTCGCCGCGGGCGCCGTCGCCCCCGCCACCTCCGCCTCGGCGGCGCCGGGCGGCAGGCGCGACGTCACCGCCGAGCAGTGCCGGGCCGCAGGAGGGCACGTCGAGGGCAGCGGCTACTGCGTCGACGCGGGCGGCGAGGACGCCTGGGGAGCCCCCATCGACGGACAGGCGGTCAACCCCGATCCGCGCCCCGGCCAGGAGGACTGAGCAGCCGCGGAGCTGCGGAGCCGCCGCTCAGGGCACCGGCCGCAGGGCGACCGGGCGCGCGGCCGCCGGGCCGGGGGTCAGCGTGCGCAGCACCAGGTCGATCCGCACCCTCGCCGCGCCCGCCCGCTGCAGCGCGGCGGCGACCGCCCGTAACTCCTCCGGGCCGGTGCAGGCCAGGTGGAGCTCCAGGTCGGCGTCGCCGGCGAGGGCCAAGCCGCTCCGGACGGCCGGGAACTCCGCAGCCAGCCGGTCGAAGTCGAGCGGGACGGGCCCGTAGCCGACCCGGGCGAGCGCGTGCAGGTCGCGGGCCTGCCCGGGCAGGCCCGGCGCGGGCTCGGGCCCGGCCGGGACCAGGGCGAGCGGGGCCGTCACCGGTGCTGGAGCTGTGCGGTGGGCGCCGGAGCGGGCGCTGCCGCCGGGGCGGCGACGGGCGGGGCGACCAGCCGGGGGTCCAGCACCAGGGTGTGCACCCCGAGCGGGGCGGTGAGGCTGCGCAGGGCGGGCTCGCCCATCTCGACGTAGTCGTGGTCCGGCCCGAGCAGGGCGGCGAGGGCCTCGGGGCTGGAGAAGCCGACCGCGCAGCGACGCCCGTCCCGCAGGCGGAACAGGCGGAGGGCGGAGATGCCCCCGCTGCCGGTGCGGCAGCCGGTGAGGGTGTCGGTGCCGGCGCCGGGGGTGTCGGCGGTGGCGTGGGCGGTGACTGTGGCGTTGGCGTTTGCGTTGGCGGTGACCGGAACGTGCCAGACGAGGCGGGCCATGCGGATGCTCCCGGGTGGGGTGGTGGTGCCTGCCGGAACTGCTTCCTCGACGCTAGGCCCGGTCCGGGCACAGCGTCGTCGGTCCTGACGCGGCATTGACCGAATGGGGTGGCGCGTTGACGCACCCCTGACACCCGGCTCACCCGTTGGGACGACGGCAGCCCTGTGACCGGCCGCACACCGGCCGACGGCGACGGGAACACGTTCCCGGCGGGCGCCCGGGCGCGGACGGGTCGGGGCGCTCCGAAAAAACTTGCCTCCCGCGCCGCGGCGGACCACGGTGGAGTCGGCTGCCGTGACGGCCGCCGAGACGCCGCGTGATGCCTGCGCGATGCCTGCGCAGCGCCCTGCCCTGATGCCCGCCGGAGCGGTCGCCGACGCCGCCCGGAGCGCTCCGGGAAGGGGGGAGGTGGAGCGAGGGGCCCGGAACGAGATATCTTGACGTCAAGACGTTGGAGACGTGAAGCGGAGTACCGATGACTGACTCGACCATCATCTATACGCACACCGACGAGGCTCCGGCCCTGGCGACCTACTCGTTCCTGCCGGTGGTCCAGGCGTACGCCTCGACGGCGGGCGTGCGGGTGGAGACCCGTGACATCTCCCTGGCCGGGCGCATCATCGCCAGCTTCCCGGAGCGTCTGACCGAGGCCCAGCGGATCGGCGACGCCCTGGCCGAGCTCGGCGAGCTCGCCAAGACCCCGAGCGCCAACATCATCAAGCTGCCGAACATCTCGGCCTCCGTGCCGCAGCTCAAGGCCGCCATCGCCGAGCTGCAGGCCCAGGGCTACGCCCTGCCGGACTACCCGGACGACCCGCAGACCGACGAGGACAAGGACGTCCGCGCCCGCTACGACAAGGTCAAGGGCAGCGCCGTCAACCCGGTCCTGCGCGAGGGCAACTCGGACCGCCGCGCCCCGCAGTCGGTCAAGAACTACGCCAAGACCCACCCGCACCGCATGGGCGCGTGGACCGCGGAGTCCAAGACCAACGTCGCCACCATGGGCGAGAACGACTTCCGCTCCACCGAGAAGTCCGCCGTGATCGCCGCCGACGGCGCCCTGCGCATCGAGCTGGTCGGCGAGGACGGCACCACCACCGTCCTGCGCGAGAAGGTCCCGGTGCTGGCCGGCGAGGTCGTCGACGCCTCGGTGATGCGCGCCGCCGCCCTGAACGAGTTCCTGGCCGCGCAGGTCGCCCGGGCCAAGGCCGAGGGCGTGCTGTTCTCGGTGCACCTCAAGGCCACCATGATGAAGGTCTCCGACCCGATCATCTTCGGCCACGTCGTCCGCGCCTTCTTCCCGAAGACCTTCGCCAAGTACGGCGAGGTGCTGGTCGCCGCCGGTCTGAACCCGAACAACGGCCTCGGCGGCATCCTGGCCGGCCTGGACAACGTGCCGCACCTGGGTGCCGAGATCAAGGCCTCCTTCGAGGCCGAGCTGGCCGAGGGCCCGGCGCTGGCCATGGTCGACTCGGACAAGGGCATCACCAACCTGCACGTGCCGAGCGACGTCATCGTCGACGCCTCGATGCCGGCCATGATCCGCACCTCCGGCCACATGTGGGGCCCGGACGGCCAGGAGGCCGACACCCTCGCCGTGCTGCCGGACAGCAGCTACTCCGGCGTGTACCAGGCCGTGATCGACGACTGCCGCGCCAACGGCGCCCTGGACCCGGCCACCATCGGCTCGGTGCCGAACGTCGGCCTGATGGCCCAGAAGGCCGAGGAGTACGGCTCCCACGACAAGACCTTCGAGATCGCGGCCGCCGGCACCGTCCGCCTGGTCGACGCCGAGGGCAACGTGGTGCTGGAGCAGGCCGTGCAGCCGGGCGACATCTTCCGCGCCTGCCAGACCAAGGACCTGCCGATCCAGGACTGGGTCAAGCTGGCCGTCACCCGCGCCCGCGCCACCGGCGACCCGGCGGTGTTCTGGCTCGACGAGAGCCGCGCCCACGACGCCGTGCTGATCGAGAAGGTCAAGACCTACCTGCCGCAGCACGACACCACCGGCCTGCAGATCGAGATCATGTCCCCGGTCGAGGCCACCAAGTTCTCGCTGGAGCGCATCCGCCGCGGCGAGAACACCATCTCGGTGACCGGCAACGTGCTGCGCGACTACCTGACCGACCTCTTCCCGATCCTGGAGCTGGGCACCAGCGCGAAGATGCTGTCGGTCGTCCCGCTGATGGCGGGCGGCGGCCTGTTCGAGACCGGCGCGGGCGGCTCCGCCCCGAAGCACGTCCAGCAGCTGGTCAAGGAGAACTACCTGCGCTGGGACAGCCTGGGCGAGTTCTTCGCGCTGGCCGCCAGCTTCGAGCACCTGGCCGCCAGCACCGGCAACGCCCGCGCCAAGGTGCTGGCCGACACCCTGGACCGCGCCACCGGCACCTTCCTCAACGAGGACAAGTCGCCGAGCCGCCGCCTCGGTGGCATCGACAACCGCGGCAGCCACTTCTACCTGGCCATGTACTGGGCCCAGGAGCTGGCCAAGCAGACCGCCGACGCCGAGCTGGCCAAGGCCTTCGACGGCCTGGCCAAGGCGCTGACCGAGCAGGAGCAGACGATCGTGGACGAGCTGATCGCCGTCCAGGGCTCGCCGGTCGACCTCGGCGGCTACTACCAGCCGGACCCGGCCAAGGCCGCCGCCGTGATGCGCCCGTCCAAGACCTTCAACGAGGCGCTCGCCAACCTCGGCTGACGACAGCCGAGTTCGAGGCACCGGGAGGCCCCCGGGTCCGCACCTGCG
>NZ_JBEPAK010000365.1:0-5024 GCF_040298565.1 Kitasatospora sp. NPDC001539
CCGTGATCTGACGGGGTGTCACCCCCGGTGTGGTATGTCGGCCCGGCCGACTTCCCACTCCCGCTTCCCACTCCCGCTTCCCACTCCCGCTTCCCACTCCCCGCAGCAACCGTCAGCGGTTGCCGACCGCCTGCTTCACCAGCGTCCGCCCGAAGTCCCACATCAGGCCGTTCCCCCGGTGCGCCTCGTCCATGATCTCGGTGAAGGCGTCCATGAACCGGTCCACGTCGCGATCGGTGATGATCAGCGGCGGGATCAGCTTGATCACCTCCAGGTGGTCCCCGGACACCTGGGTCAGGATCCGGTGCCGCTGCAGCAGCGGGACGACCACCATCTGCGCGAACAACCCCTTGCGGGCCGCCTGCAGGGCCGTCCAACCGGTACGCAGCTTCAGTGACTTGGGGCGGCCGAACTCGATGCCGATCATCAGCCCGCGGCCGCGCACGTCGGCGAGCAGCTCGTACGTGTCGACCAGCGCGGACAGCCGTTCGCGGAACCGGTCGCCCACCTGCCGGGCGTTCTCCACCACCTTCTCCTCGCGCATCACCTCCAGGGTCGCCAGCCCGGCGGCCATCGCCTGGGCGTTGGACCCGAAGCTGGCCGAGTGCACCAGCACCCGGTCCATCGAGGAGTACACCTTCTCGAAGATCCAGCCCTTGCCGAGCGTCGCCCCGACCGGCACGTACCCGCCGGAGAGCGCCTTGGCCGCGCACACCAGGTCGGGGAGCACGCCCTCCTCGCTCTGGTAGGCGAAGAACTCGCCGGTGCGCCCGATCCCGGTCTGCACCTCGTCGCAGATCAGCAGCGCCTTGTGCTCGTGCAGCAGCTCCTGGGCCGCCCGCAGCCAGCCCGGCGGCGGCGCCTGGACGCCCTTGCCCTGGATCGGCTCGACGATCAGCGCCGCCACGTCGCCGCGCTTCAGCTCCTTGGCCAGCGCGCCGAGGTCGCCGAGCGGGACGGCGGTGTCCGGCAGCAGCGGGCCGAAGCCCTTGCGGAAGCCGCTCTCCCCGTTGACCGAGAGCGAGCCGGTGGTCAGCCCGTGGAAGGCGTGGTCGGCGTAGAGGATCCGCTTGCGTCCGGTGGCGTACCGGGCGAACTTGAGCGCCGTCTCGACCGCCTCGGTGCCGCTGTTGCCGAAGAACACCCGGTCCAGCCCCGGCGCGTACGACAGCAGCCGCTCGGCCAGCAGTCCGGGCAGCGGCGAGCAGTCGAAGCGGACCAGGTCCGGCAGGTCCAGGTCCATCACCTGTTGGACCGCCGAACGGACCACCGGGTGATGGCGGCCCAGCGCGAAGATGCCGAAGCCGGCCAGCATGTCGAGGTACTCGTTGCCCTCGGCGTCGTAGAAGTACTGCCCCTCGGCGCGGTCGTAGTACTTGTCGAAGCCGATGGTGCGGAGCATCCGCGGCAGCTGCGGGTTGAGGTAGCGGCTGTGCAGCTCGTAGCGCTCCCGGCCGCGGTCGGCGAGGAGCGCGGCGAGGTCGAAGGCGGGGCGGTCTGGGTCAGCCGGCATGGCGCGGGTTCGCTCCTCGGGTCGGTAGCAGGTTCTTGGCGAAGACGGCGGTCTGGGCGGCGACCCCGGTGCCGGTCAGCCCGGCCTCCTCGAGGATCTCGCCGCGCGAGGCGTGCCCGAGGAATTCCTGCGGCAGGCCCAGCACGCGCACCGGGACGTCCACGTCGGCGTCGCGCAGCGCCTGGGAGACGGCCGAACCCACGCCGCCGGTGCGGCCGTTGTCCTCCACGGTGACGACCAACCGGTGGGCGGCGGCGAGTTCGGGCAGCGCCGGGTCGACCGGCTTGACCCAGCGCGGGTCGACCACGGTGGCGGTGAAGCCCTCGGCGAGCAGCAGCCGGGCGGCGTCCAGGCAGGCGGAGGCGGTGGTCCCGACCGCGACCAGCAGGATCTCCGGCTCGGCGCCGGTGCGCAGCAGGACGTCCGTCCCGCCGATCCGTTCGACCGCCGCGACGGCCGGTCCGACGTTCCCCTTGGGGAAGCGCACCACGGTGGGGGCGTCCTCGACCGCGACGGCCTCGCGCAGCTGGGCCCGGAGCTGGTCGGCGTCGCGCGGGGCGGCCAGCCGCAGCCCCGGGACGACCTGGAGGATCGACATGTCCCACATGCCGTTGTGCGAGGCGCCGTCCGGCCCGGTCACCCCGGAGCGGTCGAGCACGAAGGTGACGCCCAGCCGGTGCAGGGCGACGTCCATCAGGACCTGGTCGAAGGCCCGGTTGAGGAAGGTCGCGTAGACCGCGACCACCGGGTGCAGCCCTCCGGTGGCCAGCCCGGCGGCGCTGGTGACGGCGTGCTGCTCGGCGATCCCGACGTCGAAGGTCCGTTCCGGGTACGCCTTGGCCCACGGGCCCAGTCCCACCGGTTGGAGCATCGCCGCGGTGATCGCCACCAGGTCGGGCCGCTCGGCGCCGAGTTCGACGAGCTCCTCGCCGAAGACGGAGGTCCAGGAGACCCCGGCGCTGGGCGAGATCGGCAGGCAGGTGTACGGGTCGATCGGGTTGACGGCGTGGAAGCGGTCGGCCTCGTCCTGCTCGGCGGGCCGGTACCCGCGCCCCTTGACGGTCAGGCAGTGCACGATGACCGGGCCGCCGAAGTTGCGGGCCTGGCGGAGCGCCTGTTCGACCGCGCCCACGTCGTGGCCGTCGATCGGCCCGAGGTACTTCAGCCCGAGGTCCTCGAACATGCCCTGCGGGGCGAAGGCGTCCTTGAACCCCTTCTTGGCGCCGTGCAGCGCGTCGAAGATCGGCTGGCCGACCAGCGGGGTGCGCTGCAGCGCCTCCTTGCCGAGGGCGAGGAAGCGCTCGTAGCCCCGGGTGGTGCGCAGGGTGGCCAGGTGGTTGGCCAGACCGCCGATGGTCCTGGCGTAGGAGCGCTCGTTGTCGTTGACGACGATGACCAGCGGCCGGTCGCGCGCCTCGGCGATGTTGTTGAGCGCCTCCCAGGCCAGCCCTCCGGTGAGCGCGCCGTCGCCGATCACCGCGACGGTGTGCCGGTCGTGCTGGCCGAGCAGCTGGGCGGCCTTGGCCAGCCCGTCGGCGTAGGAGAGCGCGGTGGAGGCGTGCGAGTTCTCGACCAGGTCGTGTTCGGACTCGGCGCGTGAGGGGTAGCCGGACAGCCCGCCGCGCGTGCGCAGCTTGGAGAAGTCCTGGCGGCCGGTGAGCAGCTTGTGGACGTAGCTCTGGTGCCCGGTGTCGAAGACGATCCGGTCGTACGGCGAGTCGAACACCCGGTGCAGCGCGATGGTCAGCTCCACCACGCCGAGGTTCGGGCCGAGGTGGCCGCCGGTGCGGGTGACGGCGTCGATCAGGAAGTCGCGGATCTCGTCGGCCAGCAACGGGAGTTCGACCGCGGGGAGCTTGCGCAGCTCGGCCGGGGACGTGACGCGGGAGAGCAGTGACATGGGTACACCTCACGACTCGAAGTGGTGCGGTGGTGCCCCCGCCGCTGGGGGCGGGGCCGGCCCGGGCAGCACGGCCCGGGCCGGACGGGAGCCCTGCCGGGCTCAGCGCCCGCGGTTGGCGCCGACGGTCTCGGTGATGGCGCGCAGCGACTGCTGGAGCGAGCCCATGGTCGCCAGGACGGCGGTCGGCTCGTAGCCGCAGTGGGCCATGCAGTTCTCGCAGCGCGGGTCCTTGCCGCGGCCGTACTTGCTCCAGTCGGTCTTCTCGACCAGCTCGCGGTAGGTCGGCACGTAGCCGTCGGCCATCAGGTAGCAGGGCCGCTGCCAGCCGAACAGCGAGTAGTTGGGGATGCCCCAGGGGGTGCACTCGAAGTCGGCCTTGCCCTCCAGGAAGTCCAGGAAGAGCGGGCTGTGGTTGAGCCGCCAGCGGCGCCGGTTGCCGCCGGCGAAGGCCTTGCGGAACAGCTCCCGGGTCTGCTCGACGCCGAGGAAGTGCTCCTGGTCGGGGGCCTTCTCGTACGCGTAGGCCGGGGAGATCATCATCTCGTCCACCTTCAACTCGTCGTTGAGGTAGTCGAGGACGTCGATGACGGTCTGCGCGGTGTCGGTGTTGAAGAAGGTGCTGTTGGTGGTGACCCGGAAGCCGCGCCGCTTGGCCTCCTTGATCGCGGCCACCGCCTCGTCGAAGGTGCCCTCCTTGGCCACCGACTCGTCGTGCCGCTCGCGCAGGCCGTCGATGTGCACGGCGAAGGTGAAGTAGGGCGAGGGCTTGAACTTGTCGATCTTCTTGCGCAGCAGCAGCGCGTTGGTGCAGAGGAAGACGTACTTGCGGCGCTCGACCAGTTGCCGGACGATCTCGTCGATCTGCGGGTGCATCAGCGGCTCGCCGCCGGCGATCGAGACCATCGGGGCACCGGACTCCAGGACCGCGCCGACCGCCTGGGCGACGGGCATCCGCTGCTTGAGGACGCCCGCGGGGTGCTGGATCTTGCCGCAGCCCTCGCAGGCGAGGTTGCAGGCGAAGAGTGGTTCCAGCTCGACGATCAGCGGGAACTTGTCCCGCCGCTTGAGCAGCTTCTGCTGCATCAGGTAGGTGCCGACCCGCACGGTCTGGCGCAACGGCATGGCCATGGCTAGCTCGCCTCCTGGGGGAGCGTCGAGGATGTGGGGTGGTTCAGGTCTGCGGAGCCGGTCGCGGGCTCCTGCCGGTACCAGTCGACCAGGGCGGGTACCGTCGCCCGCAGGGTCCGCCAGGCGCGCACCCCGGCCGGGAGGGTGCCGGGCCGCAGCAGTTCGTGCTCGGGGGTGTCCACCACCACCCGCAGGACGGCGACCGGGAGCACCGGACGGACCTCCCGCAGCGCGGCCAGCACGGCGGCGGCCTCCATGTCGACGGCGAGCGCGCCCTGGAGGTGCAGGGCCCGCCGCTCGATGCCGCGCACCACGTGGTCGGCGGTGTGGTGCACCCCGGTGTGCGCGGTCAGTCCGTGCACCTTGAGCGCCCGGGCCAGTTCCGGCCCGGAGTCGACCGGGTACAGGGACCCCCACACCCTGGTGCTGGACGAGGCGACCTCGCTGCTGGACCCGCGCGCCGCCCGGCACCTGGAGCGC
>NZ_JBEPAK010000366.1:0-4990 GCF_040298565.1 Kitasatospora sp. NPDC001539
GCCCGGCCGGGCCGATCGGCCCGGCCGGGGTTGCCCCGCCGGGCCGGCGGCCGGTGGGCCGGGACGGGGGGTTAACCCCACCCCCGATCCGCCGGTCCCCCGGATACCCGCGGACCTGCGGTTCGACCAGACTCGACGACGTCGGATCGGAGCACGACGGACCGAGGGGTCGGGAACGGGACATGAGCAGCAGCCGGAGCACGCTGGACCACGAGTGGGGCGCCCTGGGCGGTCACGAGGACGGGGCCGGGCGCCTCGCCGGGGCCCGCCGGACGGAACTGCCGCCGTCCTTCTGGCGGGCGCCCTTCTCGGCCTCCTACTACCGCGAGGTCGGCTACGCGCTGACCGGCCTGCCGGTGGCCATCGCCGCCTTCACCGTCACGATCACCATGCTCTGCTTCGGCCTCGGCACCTTCGTCACCGCCCTCGGCCTGCCCGTGCTGGCCGGCCTGACCACCGCCTCCCGCGGCTTCGGCAGGCTGGAGCGGGCCCGGGTGCGCGGGATGCTCGGCGTGGACGTCCCCGGCCCGGCGCCGGTGCGTCAGGTCCGTCCGGGCGGCTGGGGCGCCGTCACCGCGCGGCTGGCGGACGCGGCGGGCTGGAAGGGCGTGCTGTACCAGGTGGTGATGTTCCCGTGGGCGGTGTTCAGCTTCAGCATGACGCTGGTGTTCCTGCTGCTCGGCTGGACGATGGCGCTCTACCCCGTCTACCACTGGGTCTTCCCGACCTTCACGGACTGGCGGGGGTACCGGGTGTTCGACTTCACCGACAGCCACCACGTGCGGCACGTCTACTACATCGAGGGCACCTGGCAGATCGCCGCGTTCTCGGCGGCCGGACTGCTGCTGGTCTTCCTCACCGCCCGGCTGGTCCGCGGTCTGACGAACGTCAACCGGGCCGCCGCGGTGGGGCTGCTCGGCCGCTGAACGGCCGGGCACGCCCCGGGTGCGCGCGGGACGTCCGGCGCACCCGGAGCGCTTGCCGGGGGCGCGCCGGGCGCTCCTGGCTTCCTCTCGGATGCGTCCGGACGCGTTCCGGATGCGGAGGACATCGCTCCGTGTTCGGATGACCGCGTGTCCGCCGCCCCCGCCCCCGCACCGGACCCCGACGTCCTGGTCACCTCGCGTCCGCTGGACGAGTACTGCGCCCTGTTCGACCTCACCCGCGCCGGGCTGGCCGCCCTTCCGGGGCCGCTGCTGGACTGCCCCGGCGGCGCGGCGGGCCTGGCGGCCGAGGCGCGCGAGCTGGGCTGCCGGGTGATCGCCGCCGACCCGGCGTACGCGCTGCCGCTGCCGGCGGTGGAGGCCCAGGCGCTGGCCGCCCGGAAGTCGATGGCCGTCGCGATGGCGGCCCGACCGCACCTCTACCCCGAGGCCGGCCGCCACCGGCCGGAGCGCTACCTGCGCAGCTGGGACCGCGCCCGTCGGCTGTTCACCGCCGACTCGGCCGCCCACCCGCAGCGGTACGTGGCGGCCGCGCTGCCCCGGCTGCCCTTCGCCGACGGCACCTTCGCCCTCACCCTGAGCGGCTACCTGCTCTTCGCGTACCCCGAACTCTTCTGCCCCGAGCGACAGTTGGCCGCTCTCATCGAGCTGGTCCGGGTCACCCCCGGACGGCGAGGTCCGCGTCCAGCCTCTGCACGACGGGTACGGGCGCCGCTGCGGACACCTCGACCGGCTGCGGTACGCGCTCGGCGGGCACCGGATCTCCAGCGAGGTCCGCAGCGTCCGCCGGGAGGGCGTCCGCACCCGCCGGGTGCTGGTGCTGCGGACCGCCGACCGGCGCCGCCGGGAGTCGCGGCGAGCCCCGAATCGGTAATGGTCACTGGAGCGGTTTGCTCCTATACTCGGGGCTCATGAGCGAGACCACGATCCGGCCCGCCCAGCCGGCCGACGCCGACCGGCTCACCGCCCTGATCCAGGCCTCCACCGCCTACCGGGGCGCGTACTTCGCGATGATCGACGGCTACGCCGTGACGCCCGACTACGTCGAGCGCCACCAGGTGCGGATGGCCGTCGACGCCGCCGACGACCGGCTGCTCGGCTTCTACGCGCTGATCCGCGAACCGGCCGAACTGGACCTGATGTTCGTCGCGGACGAGGCCCAAGGGCTCGGCACCGGGCGGCTGTTGATCGCGGACATGCTCGACCGCGCCCGCGAGGCGGGGATCACGGCGGTCAAGGTCGTCTCGCACCCGCCCGCCGAGGGCTTCTACCTCCGGATGGGCGCCGAACGCACCGGCACCCGCCCGCCGCAGCCGAGGACCCCGTGGGAGCAGCCGGAACTGCGGTTCACCGTCTAGGAGTCCTCGCCGGCCGACGGCGCCGACCCGGCGGGTCGGGCTGCCTGCGCCGGTTGCGCCGGTTGCGCCGGTTGAGTCGGATGAGCGGGTTGACCCGGTCGGGCCGACGGCTCCGGGCCCGCGGGCTGGGCCGGAACGAAGGCCGCCACCTGCAGCCGGGACAGTATCTTCTCCGCCAGCCAACTGCGGTCCGACCCGTACGGGATCCCCCTCGGATCGACCAGCTGCGTCGCCACCGCGTCCCGCAGCCGCTGCGCCTCGGCGGCGGGCAGCCGGGACAGCAGGCCCCGGGCGGCCAGCAGGGCGTGGTACTGCTCGAAGCCGGACCGCGGGTGCTCGATCGCCTCCAGCACACTCGGCAGGTCCGCCAGCGCCGGATCGCCCTGCATCAGCGCGAGCGCCTGGATCCGGCGGCCCTCCGAGCCGTCCGCGAAGAGGCTCCGCACCTGGTCGGCGGTCAGCGCCGAGCGCGTCGCGGTCGAACGCACCTCGGCGACCACGCCCTCCGGCCCGGCGGGGGAGCCGGAGGAGGGCGGCAGCTGCGCGGCCAGCGCGGCGGGGTGCTCGGCACTGCCGCCGAGCAGCCCGAGCCGCTGCATCGCCCGCACCCGCAGGTCGTCCGCGCCGACGGTGTCGCCGTGCCGGTCGCGGTCCTGCCCGGCCAGGAAGAGGTCCAGCGCCCGGTCCGCGTCGGTCAGTACCTGGGGCAGGGCGAGCCGGGTCACCAGCCAGCCCGCCAGGAAGCCGAGGACCAGGAAGTACAGCACCAGCGCGGCCCCGAACGGCACCGCCGCGTCCCCGCCGCCGAGCGCGGGCGCCAGCGCGGTGCCCAGCTGGTGCAGCCGTTCGCCCAGCGAGCCGAGCTGGGTCAGCCCGACGCCCAGCAGCACCTTGGTCAGCCAGTCCGAGACCTGCTCCAGATTGGTGTTCGGCGCGTACGAGCCCTGCGGCTCGCCCGAGCCGCCCTTCACCCGCGGCACGCCGAACAGGAAGCCCAGCGCACCACCGAGCACCGTCGACGCCCCGGCCACCACCAGCCCGCCGCCGAGCGCCTGCCACGCGTGCTCCCGGCCGAGCCCGAACAGCAGCAGCCCGAGCACCCCCGTCCCGGCCAGCACCGCGGCGGCCGCCCCCTGCGCCGTCCGCAGCGCCGACGTGCCCGCCCGTCGCGCCTTCGCCATCGCCCACCCCCAGTGTCCGAGCCGCTCCGCGCCGGAGTCCGCGCCGACTCTAGCGGCGTGACCCACCACGGGAACGGTCCGGGGCGGCCGCGATGACGACGCGACCGCCGCCGAAAACGCAGACAGCCCGCAGGCTGCTCCTGCGACGCCGGCCCGTGCACTGGCCTGGCGCCGAGGCACCGGGGATGTTCCGGTGAGCCTGCGGGCCGGGTGACTGCTGTGGATTTCGCCTGCCGGAGGCCAGGGGCCTCACCCTGCGCAGGCAGGGGCGGCTCTAGCGAGCAGCCACCTCACGCATCCTGATGGAACTCAACTCAGGATCACCTCCTTTCAGTGTGGCCCCACCATAGGCAGGCCACCGCCGAGAGGGCAACGGATTTATCCGGGCCCCGATCAGGCGGTCTTGACCTGGTCCTTGAACTTGGAGAAGTCGATCGTGTTGTCGGCCGGCGGGGCCTGGACGGTCAGCGGCTTGTCGAAGTCCGAGAGGTCGATCTTCGTCTGGCCGTCCTTGCCCGGAGCCGTCTCGATGTGGAGCGGGTAGGGCTTGCCCTCGGTGGCGACGTCGATCGTGCCGTGCTCGCCCTGGGCGTTGGTGACCTTGAGGCTGAAGGTCTTCACGCCGTTGGTGGTGCCGGCGGACCCCTTCTCGACACTGGTGGCCGCCGTGTCGCCGCCCTCGACGATCTGCTTGCTGAACTCGGAGAGGTCGCAGAGGGAGGTGAACGGCTTCATCTCCGGGTCGTTGTCGAAGCCGGTCAGGTAGCGGCCCTTGAAGAGCTCGGCGGCCTTCGCGCCGTTCTGGCCGCCGATGGCGGTCCAGAAGGCGGCGTCCGGCTTCATGTAGGAGGCCGTGCCGTCGCGGAGGACCTCGACCTTGCCCATGCCGGGCACCGACATGGAGCCGGTGCAGCGGCCCTTGCTGTCCATGGCGAGGTTGATCTCCATCGTGCCGTCCTGGTCGACCATCGTGCCCGCCAGCTTGACCGCCGAGGCACCGGTCAGGGCGTCCTTGGCCTGCTTCTTGATCTCCTGCGCGGACAGCTTGTCGGTGTCCAGCTTCGCCACGGTCGGGGTCGGGGTCGGCGTGGCGGTCGGAGTCGCGGCCGCCGCGGCGGTGGTCGCGGGCGCGGCGGCCTTGTCCGAGTCCTTGTTGTCGCCGCAGGCAGCCGTGCCCGCTCCCAGGAGGAGGCAGATCACGGCGGTGCTGACCAGGCGCTTCGACGGCATGAGGTGGTTCCTGTCCCGGGGCACGGCCGTGCCGCCCCCCCAATCGGATGAAGTTTCCTCCGAAGTATGGGGGAGACCCCGGACAGCGGATCTTGGATCCGACCGCCGTTACCGGTTCGTGGCAGGACCGTGTTCCGGCCGTGCGCGGAAACCGCGAAGGGCCCGGAGGATTCTTCCTCCGGGGTTCGGCGGCTGGTCCGCCGGCCTGCTGGTGGCCGTCGTCGCGCTGGTGGACCTACTGCGGTACGGGCCGTGGGCCGAGGCGGTGCCGTCCTGG
>NZ_JBEPAK010000367.1:0-4935 GCF_040298565.1 Kitasatospora sp. NPDC001539
GCGGCCGGCGCCGTCGTCCGCTTCGGGACGACGATCGAATCGGTGAAGGACGACGGCGAGGGCGTCGACGTCACCCTCGGCGACGGCCACGCCGACCGCTACGACCTGGTCGTCGGCTTCGACGGCATCGGCTCGCCGCTGCGAAGGCACCTGTACGGCCAGAGGTACGTGCCCGAGTACACGGGCTTCGCCAACTGGCGCGTCACGCTGTCCCGTTCACCCGAGGTCCAGGGCGTGGTGATGTCCACCGGCAACCTCCGGGCCAAGGCGCTGCTCACCCCGATCAGCGACGACCTGATGTACCTGGGCTCGGTGTTCGCCGAGGCCGAGGACTTCCGGCCGGATCCCGAGCGCGCCCATGAGCAGCTCCGGGAGCGGCTGGACGGCTTCGGCGGCCCGATCGCCGAGGCCCTCGCCCAGGTCACCGACCCGTCGGCGGTCGTCTACTCCCGGATCTCCCAGGTCACCGTCGAGGACCCCTGGCACGTCGGCAGGATCGCCCTGGCGGGTGACGCCGCCCACGCCTCCACCCCGCACCTCGCCCAGGGCGCCGCGATGGCCGTCGAGGACGCCCTCGTGCTCGCCCAGAGCCTGGACGCGACGGACGACGTCCCGGCGGCCCTCGCGGCCTGGGAGGAGCGCCGCCGCCCGCGGGCGATGTGGGTGCAGGCGATGTCCCGGGCGATCCTCAAGCAGGAGACGGGGACGCCGACGACGCCGGAGGAGGACGAGCTGCTGAAGGTCGGCATCCCGGGCGCCGCCCACGTGCTGGTCAAGCCGTACTGATCAGCTTGCGCCGCTTCCAGACCGCCGCCGAGACCCGGGCCAGCAGGCGGGCCGCCGGGTCGCCCCGGTCGGCGCCCGAGGCGAGCGGACCGGTGTAGCAGACCGCGATCAGGTACGGCGGGCAGTCGTAGGGGTGGACCAGGCCCACGCAGTGCCGGACACCCGGGATCCAGCCGTTCTTGAAGGCGATCCGGGTGCCCGGCGGCAGACCGGCCGCCAGGTCCACCCGGAAGGAGTTGTGCTCGAGCAGGGCGAGCAGCTCGGGCTCGTCGGCGAGCGAGTGCAGCAGCCGCACCAAGTCCCGGGCGCTGACCAGGTTGTGCACGCCCGCGTCACGCGCCGCGTAGTCCTCGATCCCGCGCGGGCTGGCGCTCCGGGTGGCTCCCGCCCGCCGCCACACCTCGGCGACGGCTCCGGGCTCGGTGCGGGCCAGGCAGAGGTTGGTCGCGAGGTTCGAGGAGTGGGTGATCATCCGCTCGGCGAGCAGGCGGAGCGGCACGTGGGTGCCGAGGAGTTCCCAGGGCAGCGGGTCGCTGTCCCAGTCGGGATCGTTGGCGAACTCCCCGCCGACAGCCGAGCGGTGCCGGTTCACCACCGGCACCTCGGCATCGAGATTCACCCCGCTGCGGGTGAGTGCGGCGAGCACCGCGACCTTCATGGTGCTCGCAGCATCGTGCAGTTCGTCCGGCGCACGCGTGAACACCGGCTCCGGATCGCTCGCCCAGGGGGCCACCACCACGGACAACATGGCGGCAGGATAGAGGAGATCCGGTCAGACCTCGGCCGTAGCGGCGAACGACACGAACGCCTTCCAGGCAGCGGGGTCGAAGGAAAGGTGAGGCCCGCTCTGGTCCTTGGAGTCACGGACGAGAACGGCGGCCACGGTCTCGGCGACCTCGACGCATTGACCGCCCTCGTTGCTGCTGTAACTGCTCTTGCGCCATGCCAGCTTCGCGTTCATCGTTCTCCCAGCATCTTCTCGATCAAGGACATCGACTCCCTCACATCGAGCGATTGCCCTCTGAGAGCGCCGTATCGTGCGTTCATGATACGGACTTCCTCCTGATCAGTGATCAATCGACTACTTTGCTGCGCCTCGATGTATCCGTTCTGCGGGCGGCCCTTGGGAGTGATCAGCGTGAAGGGCCCTCCCAGGGCTGGGTGATCAGCGCTGCCGGTAGGCATGATGTGGATCGCCATGCCACGCATCCTTCCCACCGCCAGAAGGTGTCGCAGCTGCTCCTCGTGGACGCCCCAGCCACCCAAAGGGCGCTGGAGGACACTCTCCTCGATGACCCAGCTGAAGATCGCCCGAGGCCATCGGGTCAAGATCTCCTGCCGCGCCAAACGAGCGGTTACGCGCTCTTCGATCACCTCCTCGGTGAGCAGAGGTTGACGCATCCCGAAGAGCGCACGGGCGTGTGACTCAGTCTGCAGAAGGCCGGGAATCAGCAGGGTGCTGTACTCGTGGATCTCAATGGCTACAGGCTCCAAGCCCGCATAGCCCCTGAACCAGGCAGGATGCCGGATTCGCGCCTTTGCCCGCGCGCTCATCACGTCATCCTTCGCGATCGCCAACGCACCACCAGCGTCGAGAATCTTGTCCACCGCGACCAACAACTCCGGCTGCGGGGTACGCACCCCGCGCTCAACCGCGCCGATCAGCTGATCGCTGTATCCGGTCAGCTTGGCCAGCTCCTTCTGGGTGAGTCCCGCCCTCTCCCGAAAGAGCTTGATCTGCTTGCCGATAGCGCGGAAGAAGTCCGAGACCTCTCCCAAGTCCTCCTGCAGATCCTCACGGATCTCGTCGCCCGCTCCGTTGTCTCGTACTGCGCCCATCGCGATCACCCCACCGGATCCACAAAAAGCTGTCTGCACCCGTACAAGCACTCTCTGTGCCCATCGGATCCATGGTCAGCGTACGTCCGCGCCGCCACGCTTCTTCCCATGACGACCGAAATCCCCCTCGACAGCCCGCTCCTCCACACCACCACCCTGGCCGCCACCCCCAAGGGGGCGGCCATCTGCCGGCGCATCGCCAGGCGCCAACTCACCACCTGGGGGCTCAACTCCACCCACACCGAGTCGTTCCACTCGGCGCTCCTCGTCGTCGCGGAACTGGCCGCGAACGCGATCACGCACGGACGCGTTCCGGGGCGCGGCTTCGAGCTGCACCTCGCCCTCACCACCACCGCGCGCCGGGGCACCACCCTCCGCATCGCGATCAGCGACCCCCGGGGGGACCGGACCCCGCTGCTCCCCACCACGCTCACCCCCAACGCCCAGTCCGGGCGCGGCCTCACTCTGATCCATGCGCTCTGCGACCGCTGGGGCACTCTCCCCCGGCACCCCAACGCCAAGACCGTCTGGGCCGAACTCGACCTCACCGCCCCCGATGCGGCCTGAACCCCGCCATAGCGGAGGGCACGCGACCCTCTGCACCCTTCTCCCGTTCGCGCTCCTGCTCGCCCTGTTCGCCTGGGCGGCCCACCCCCTCACCGCCCGCCACCCTGACCGCCCCCACCTCCGTCCCGCTTCGACCCCGACCGCCACCCCGTAGCCCTGACAAGGAGTGGGAAGTCGGACAGGCCGACTTCCCACTCCCACCAGGGGCCGACCGGCCCTCGACAGTCGTGGCCGCCACGACGCGCCACAGGCAGCGTTCACCTCAGACCATTGCAACGCTTCGCCCCTTCGCGCCCATTGCGTTCAGCCCACGCCCGTTGCAACTCTCCACTGAATCGCCCTCCTGAGCGGCAGGTTCAGGCAACGCAACAACGTTGACGGTTTCACAAACGCAATGTAGCTTTGAGCTCGTTCGAGAAACTGGAACAACCACTCAGGGGGACCCACCATGGGCGCGAGCAACAACGGCTTCACCGACGCGGGGCTGCGCAGGCTGCACGACGTACTGGCGCGGCACATCGACTCCGGCGCGGTGCCCGGCGCCGTCGCGCTGGTCGGCCGGGGCGACCGGACGCACGTCCTGGCGCTCGGGACGATGAACCACGGCGGCGGCGAGCCGATGCGCCGGGACACGATCTTCCGGATGGCCTCCACCTCCAAGCCGGTCACGGTGGCGGCGGGGATGGTCCTGCTGGACGAGTGCCGGCTGCGACTGGACGACCCGGTGGACCCGTGGCTGCCGGAACTCGCCGACCGGCGCGTGCTGAAGCGGATCGACGGCCCCCTGGACGACACCGTGCCGGCGAAGCGGCCGATCACCGTACGGGACGTGCTGACCTCCACCTTCGGTCTCGGCATGGATATGACGGCGCTGGGCACCCCGATCATGAACGCCGTCTTCGAGCAGGGGCTCACGCCCGACCTGCCGACGCCGATGCCCGAGCCGGACGAGTGGATCCGCCGTCTGGGCACGCTGCCGCTGATGCACCAGCCCGGCGAGCAGTGGCAGTACCACATCGCCAGTGACCTGCTCGGCGTGCTGGTGGCCAGGGTCACCGGCCGGCCCTTCGAGGAGTTCATGCGCGAACGCGTCTTCGGCCCGCTGGGCATGACCGACACCGGTTTCCACGTGGCCGCCGACCGGATCGACCGGCTGCCCGACCTCTACGCCCCCGATCCGCAGAGCGGGGAGTTCCACGTCTGGGACAAGGCGGCGGACGGGCGCTGGAGCAAGCCGCCGGCGTTCCCGGGCGGTGGTGGCGGGCTGGTGTCCACCGTCGACGACTACCACGCCTACTTCCGGATGCTGCTCGACCAGGGCGTGCACGGCGGCGAGCGGATCCTCTCCCGGGCCGCCGTCGAGCTGATGACCACCAACCGGCTCACTCCCGAGCAGACCGCCGCCCGCACCGCCCTGGCCCGCGACAACGTCCACCTGTCCCACGGCCAGGGGCAGCACGGCGGTTGGGGCTTCGGGATGGCGGTGCGCACCTACCGGGGGGACTACGCCCCGGTCGGCCAGTTCGGCTGGGACGGCGGGAGCGGCACCTCCACCTACGCCGACCCGCGCAACGGGCTCGTCGGCATGGTGCTCACCCAGACCGGCATGTCCGTCCCGAACGCCGCCCGGCTGATCCACGACTTCTGGACCACCGTCTACCAGGCGATCGAGGACTGACACCGGCTCGGGAGAGAACGGAAGAGGAGTGGGGGTGCCGGACCGCCGCCGACACCAACACGCCG
>NZ_JBEPAK010000368.1:0-4925 GCF_040298565.1 Kitasatospora sp. NPDC001539
CCCGGGCGGGAGTTCCGCCCGGGGCACGGCGCCTGGGCCGGACCGGGGCCGGTCCTCGCCCCGTTGCACCGGGGCCGGTCCGCAACCCCGCTGCACCGGCCGCGTCCTCAATCCCGCTGCTGGGGTTCCGCGTTCCGGGCGGCGATGATGGCGGCGATGGCCTCCGAGACGAAGGTCTCCACCTCGGCCTTGTCCACGTTCAGGCCGGCGAGGACGCCCTCGCCGTTGTCCTGCTCCAGCAGGGCGAGCAGGATGTGCTCGGTGCCGACGTAGTTGTGTCCGAGCTTGAGCGCCGCGCGGAAGGTGAGCTCCAGGACCTTCTTGCTCCCGGTGTCGAACGGGATCAGGGCGGGCAGCTCCCCGACGGAGGCCGGCAGGGCGGCGGTGGCGGCCGCCCCGAGGGCCTCCGGGGTGATGCCCTGGGCGGCGAGCGCCTTCATGGCGATGCCCTCCGGCTCGGCGCGCAGGCCCAGCAGCAGGTGCTCGGTGGTGATCTCGGCGTTGCCCGCCTTCCTGGCCTCCTCCTGCGAGGCCACCACGACGCTGCGGGCCCGGGGGGTGAAGCGGCTGAACCCCTGGCTGGGGTCGAGGTCGTTCGGGGTGCCCGGGTCCTTGGGGACGAAACGCTTCTGGGCGGCCTGCTTGCTGACGCCCATGCTGCGGCCGATGTCGGTCCAGGACGCGCCGGAGCGGCGGGCCTGGTCGACGAAGTGGCCGATCAGGTGGTCGGCGAGGTCGCCGAGGTGGTCGGCGGCGATGACCGCGTCGGACAGCTGGTCGAGCGCGTCGGTGTGGACCTTCTTGATCGCGGCGATCAGGTCGTCGAGGCGCAGCGGAGTGGTGTTGGGAACGACGGGATTCTCCATGCGTCAACCGTAGGTTGTCGATCCCCGCATCGTCAACCACCGGTTGACGCTACCTCCCGGTAACGTCCTCGGACCGCTGGCGGCCCGGCAGCAGCCGGGCCCGGACGGCGGCGATCGCGGCGGGGGAGACCCCGGCCGCCAGCAGGTAGCCCGCCGGGTCGAGCCCGTCGAGCGTCGACTCCAGCACGGCCTCGGCGGTCGTCCCGGCCTCGGCCAGCACCGCGTCGATCCGGTGGTAGGGGTCGGGCAGCCCGAGCATCCCGTAGAGCGGTCGGACGTTCGGGCCGCTGAGCAGGTAGTCCTCGATGATCGCGGCCCGGTCGACACCGGCCAGGGCGAGCAGCAGCAGGGCGGCCAGGCCGGTGCGGTCGCGACCGGCGCCGCAGTGCACCACCAGCCCGCCGGGGCGGGCTCCGGCGATCGCGGTGACCAGCGCGGCGGCGGCGTGCGGGCAGTGGTCCAGGTACGGGCGCAGGGCCAGCGGGGTGCCGTCCAGCCGGCCGTAGGTCCGCCACCAGGCGGAGCCGGCCAGCGCGTCCAGCGGGACGCGGACCAGGTCGACGCCCTCGGGGAGTGGGAGGAGTGGCCGGTACTCCTCGTCGTCGCGCAGGTCGACCACGGTGCGGACGCCGTGGTCGAGGAGGGCGTCCCAGCCCTCGCGGGTGAGGCGGTCCAGGTTGTCCGCCCGGACTATCGCGCCGCGGGCGGTCAGCCGGCCGGAGGCGGTGGGCAGGCCGCCCAGGTCGCGGACGTTCAGGCAGCCGTCCCAGTCGAGGGTGCGGTCCTCGGTGGTGCTCAGCGCGTTCGTCCGCATGGTGGGGCTCCCCGGGTCGGTCGTCTCGGGGGGTCCCGTTACCCCCTCGTTATAAGGACTCCGGGGAGATCCCGATGGTTCCTGGCTGTTCGAACCCCCGGCACCGGCGGTTCACGCGGCGGTCGGGTGCTCGGCCTCGGCGCCGACCAGCTTCTCGATCGGCTCGACCGCGATCTGGCCGAGCATCGAACCGGCCGCGATCGCGGCGATCAGGAACACGGTGGACAGCCAGGCCATGGTCGAGACCGGCAGGGTGAAGGCGCCGACCACCCGGGCCGCGCACTCGGCCAGCAGCGCGGTGCCCCAGATCCCGGCGAACACCCGCTCGTGCCGGCGGAAGGCCCGCGAGCCGGCCGCCCGGCCCTCGACCAGCCGCTGCCAGGCGGCGGCGCGGTCCCGCCTGCCCTTGGTCACGAAGGGCATCAGCACCGGCGTCATCACCGGTCGGCCGACCAGCGCCGAGACCAGGATCGCCAGCGCCACGGTGCCGCTCAGCGCGCCGTCCTTGGCGATCATCAGTCGGGCGTCGCCGGTGACGAAGGTCAGCGCCAGGCCCGCCAGGTTGACCACCAGCATCAGCGCGGCCCAGAGGTTGAGCCTGCGCTCGTTCAGCAGCCCGAGGACCGTCCGGGCGGCCGGGAAGGCGCTGCTCCAGGCCAGCGCGGCGAACTCGCTCAGACCGAAGGTCGAGTGCAGCACGTAGTACCCGGCCATCGGGGCGGCCACGTCGAGCGCCAGCGGGCGGAGACCGGAGAGCAGCGGGTTCGGCGCCTCGGCGTGCGCGGCGCCCGTCGCGGGAGCGGAAGTCGTGGCGGCGCTGACGCTCTGGCTGCTCATGGTGGGTTCCTCCCCGTCCGGTGCCGCGGGCCCCTGCCCTCGGCGTGCCGCCAGTCTTTCCGTCCGGCCCCCGCCGCAGCAGTGCCGTCCGTTGCGGGATCCGCATGACAGTTGTCACGGCGCGCCCCGTGACACCGCCTCCGACCTGCGGGGACCGGCCCAGGACCGCCGGGAGCGCCGCCGGCGGCCCGCCCCGGGCGGCCCGGACCCGCGACCGGCGCCGACCCGGTTCCCCGGATGACGCATGATGGGGCGGGTGCAGAGTGCAGAAGGCCCCGGAGCGGGCACCGGCAGCCCCCTCGGCCGGCCCGGACCAGTCCCAGCAGCCGGCCCCCCACCGGGCCCGGCCCCCGCGCCCGATCTGACCGAGGCGGTCCGCGCCGCCCAGGACGGGGACGAGGAGGCGTTCCGGCTGCTGTTCCGGACCGTCCAGCCGGGCCTGCTGCGCTACCTGCGGGTGCTGGTCGGCGGACGGCCCGAGGACGTGCAGGACGCCGAGGACATCGCCTCCGAGGCCTGGCTGCAGATCGCCCGCGACCTGCGCGGCTTCTCCGGCGACGGGGACGGCTTCCGCGGCTGGGCCGCCACCATCGCCCGCAACCGCGCCCTGGACCACCTGCGCGCCCGGCGCCGCCGCCCGGTCGCCGACCTGCCCGTCGAGTACCTGGCCGAGCTCGCGTCCGGCGACGACACCGCGGGCGCCGCGCTCACCACCGTGGGCACCGCCGACGCCCTGGCGCTGATCTCCCGGCTGCCGCGCGACCAGGCCGAGGCGGTGCTGCTGAGAGTGGTCATGGAACTCGACGCCGAGAGCGCCGCCCGGGTGCTCGGCAAGCGGGCCGGCAGCGTCCGGATGGCCGCCCACCGCGGGCTGCGGCGACTGGCCAAGCTGCTGGACCACCCCTCCTCCGGGGCCGGGATCCCCGCCGCCCGCAGCGCCGAACCGGGGGCCGGGGACCGGCCGCCGGGCCCGCCGCAGGAACCCGCGGAAAAAAGTTCTCCGCAGGGTGTGACAGAACGCCGGGCCGCGACGCTGAAGGACATGAGATGAGCACCAACCGATCCCGCCGGATCGACCGTGACACCGCCGAGCAGCTGCTCAGTGGTGCCGTGGGCGGCCCGTCGGCCGGGCAGGACGCCTCGCTCACCGGACCGGACGGTCCCGGGCACGTCGCCCGGGTGCTGGCCGCGGCCGCCGCCCCGGCGTCGGCAGCGGAACTGGCCGGGGAGGAGGCCGCCCTGGCCGCGTTCCGGAAGGCGAGTCTCGCGCCCGACCCCGTCGTGACCCCCGTCCGGAGACGATCCATGGCAACCGCCGCGCTGGCCAGGGCCTTCAGCACGAAGGCCGCTGCCGCCGTGCTCGGGGCCACCGCGCTGTGCGGGGTCGCGGTCGCCGCCGGTACCGGAAACCTGCCGTCCCCGCTGGGCGGCGGCCCGTCCGAGCCGCAGCGTCCGCCGACCGTCCCGGGCGGCTCGACCGGCAGCTCCCCGGGCGCGCCCCACTCCGGCGCGGCCGGCACCCGACCCGCGGCGCCGTTCGAGTCCGCCCGGCCGTCCGGCACCGCCTCCGGCGGCCCGCAGACGGCGGCTCCGGGCACGCCCGGCACCGGCGAGCACGGCGCCCGGCCCTCCCTGCCGCCCGCGCTGGTTCCGCTCTGCCAGGGCTTCACGGACCGCACGGACAAGGGCGAGCACCCGCGCCAGCTGGCCGCCGACCCGCTCTTCGCCCCGCTCGTCGCGGCGGCCGGCGGAGCGGACGGCGTGGCCGGCTACTGCGACGGCACGTCCGGCAGCCAGGGCGCCACGGCACAGCCGAGCACCCCCGCCCGTACCTCGCCCGCGACGGACGGCGGCAAGAACGGCGGGGACAACGGCAAGTCCAACGCCAACGGCGGCTCGAACGGCAACGCCAACGGCGGTTCGAACGCCAACGGCGGCGGCACCAACGGCCAGGACGGCGGCGGTGGCCGCACGAAACCCGGCAAGAACGGCGTGACCGCACCGACCCCACCGGCCCCACCCACCCCGCCGGACATCCGTCCGAGCAGGACCGTCCCCTCCGAGGACGAGCAGTCGACCCGGAGGTGACCCCCAGAACTCCGGGTGGGCGGCGAGCGACTCCCCCCGGGCTCGCCGCCCACCCGGATCGCACCACCACCCGCACCACCCGCAGGACGCACAACCACCCGAAGACCCCGGGTGGCCGGTCGGCTCCCCCGTGCCCACCGTCCACCCGGCCGGCCCGACCGGCCCGAGCGGCGCCCACCCCGTACGCGCCGCCGGCTCGATCGGCCCGGAACCGTGGGGGCCCCCCCCCCCCCCCCGGGGGGGGCCGCGCCCCCCCCCCCGGGGGGGGGGGGGGGGGGGGCGCGGGCGGCGCCCGCCCCCCCCCGCCCCCCCCCCGCGGG
>NZ_JBEPAK010000369.1:0-4898 GCF_040298565.1 Kitasatospora sp. NPDC001539
TGCCCGGGCGGGGGCCCCTGCCGCGCTTGGGGCTGCGGGGGGGGCCACCCCGGGCGCCCGGGGCCCCCGGCCCCCCCCGGGGGGCGCCCCCCCCGACGGGGCTCAGCGGCCGCGCAGCTCGCGGTAGCGGGCGACCAGCGCCGCGGTGGAGCTGTCCAGCTGGTCGGCGCCCTCACCGGTCAGCAGCACCGGCTCGATCCGCTTGGCGAGCACCTTGCCCAGCTCGACGCCCCACTGGTCGAAGGAGTCGATGTTCCAGATCGCGCCCTGGACGAACACCTTGTGCTCGTACAGCGCGACCAGCTGGCCGAGCACCGAGGGGGTGAGCTCTCCGGCCAGGATCGTGGTGGTCGGGTGGTTGCCCCGGAAGGTCTTGTGCGGGACCAGCTCGGCCGGCACTCCCTCGGCGGCGACCTCCTCCGGGGTCTTGCCGAAGGCCAGCGCCTGGGTCTGGGCGAAGAAGTTGGCCAGCAGCAGGTCGTGCTGGGCGACCAGGCCCGGCAGCAGGTCGGCGACCGGCCGGGCGAAGCCGATGAAGTCGGCCGGGATCAGCTTGGTGCCCTGGTGCAGCAGCTGGTAGTAGGCGTGCTGGCCGTTGGTGCCGGGGGTGCCCCAGACCACCGGGCCGGTCTGCCAGTTGACCGGGGTGCCGTCGCGGGTCACCGACTTGCCGTTGGACTCCATGTCCAGCTGCTGGAGGTAGGCGGTGAACTTCGACAGGTAGTGCGAGTACGGCAGCACCGCGTGCGCCTGGGCGTCGAAGAAGGCGCCGTACCAGACCCCGAGCAGGCCGAGCAGCAGCGGGACGTTCTGCTCCGCCGGGGCGGTGCGGAAGTGCTCGTCGACCAGGTGGAAGCCGTCCAGCATCTCGCGGAAGGCGTCCGGGCCGATGGCGATCATCAACGACAGGCCGATCGCCGAGTCGTAGGAGTAGCGACCGCCGACCCAGTCCCAGAACTCGAACATGTTGGCGGTGTCGATGCCGAAGTCCTGCACGCCCTGGGCGTTGGTGGACAGCGCGACGAAGTGCTTGGCCACCGCCTCAGTGCCGGCGCCGAGGCCGTCGAGCAGCCAGTCGCGGGCGGAGACCGCGTTGGTGATGGTCTCGATGGTGGTGAAGGTCTTCGAGGCGACGATGAACAGCGTCTCGGCCGGGTCGAGGTCGCGGACCGCCTCGTGCAGGTCGGCACCGTCGACGTTGGAGACGAAGCGGACGTCGAGGTCGCGCTTGGTGTAGGAGCGGAGCACCTCGTAGGCCATCGCCGGCCCGAGGTCGGAGCCGCCGATGCCGATGTTGACGACGGTGCGGATCGGCTTGCCGGTGTGGCCCTTCCACTCACCGCTGCGGACCCGCTCGGCGAAGCCGGCCATCTTGTCCAGGACGGCGTGCACGGCAGGCACCACGTTCTCGCCGTCGACCTCGATCACCGCGTCCCGCGGGGCCCGCAGCGCGGTGTGCAGGACCGCGCGGTGCTCGGTGTTGTTGATCTTCTCGCCGCGGAACATCGCGTCCCGCAGCTCCGCGACGCCGGTGGCGGCGGCGAGCTCGCGCAGCAGTTCCAGCGTCTCGTCGGTGACCAGGTGCTTGGCGTAGTCCACGTGCAGGTCGCCGACCTGCAGGGTGTAGCGGCTGCCGCGCTCGGGATCGGCGGCGAACAGCTCGCGCAGGTGCGTCCCGCCCAGCTGCTCCCGGTGCTTGGCCAGGGCGGCCCACTGCGGGGTGCGGTCGAGCGGGGTGCGGGCGTCGGCGCGGGTCTCCGACATCGGTGGGTCCTCGATTCATCTGGGTGCAGAAACCGGCAGGGCCAGGCGGTGGGCCCCGGCGTGCGGGGCCCGTGCGAGGTCGTGCGGGTACGGGTGGTGCGCCGACTCCGTTGACGGCCTGCCCGGGATCAGCCTATGCAACCCTGGGAGCGGTCGCGCACATTCCGGCCGGTGGGCGCGGACTGCCCGTCACTTCCGTTCCGTGCGCAGGTCCAGGCCGCGCAGCACCTGGTCGACCAGCTCCGGGTCGGCCCCCGGCTCGCTGCGGGCGACGAGCATCTCGCGCCGGGAGGCGGCGATCATCTCCTGTTCGACGTCCCGGGCGACCCGCCACTGGGCGAGGCGCTGCTTGGCCTCGATGGCGTCCTCTTCGGCGTACTTCTCGGGGCAGAGCCGGGCCAGCCGGTCGTGCTGACGGTCCCGCAGGCGGTCCGCGACCTCGGCGGGCAGCCTGTCCTGCTCCTCCAGTTCGCCGAGCCGCGCCAGCCCGGCCTTGGCGGCCCGCCACCAGAGCTGACGGACGGCCTGCTCGTGCTTGTCCTGGTCGATGTCCAGCTCCAGCCGCTTGGCCAGCCAGGGCAGGCTCAGGCCCTGGACCAGCAGGGTGAACAGCACGACGCTGAAGGCGATGAAGACCAGCCGGCCCCGTTCGGGGAAGTCCGCGCCCGAGTGCAGGGAGAGCGGGATGGCGAGGGCCAGCGCGACGGTGGCCACGCCGCGCATGCCGGACCACCAGAGGATCACGCTCTCCTTCCAGCTGAACGGGGTGTCCTCGTCGTCACCGCGGCGCAGCCTGCGCGACAGCCAGCCGGCCGGCAGCAGCCAGAACAGCCGGACCAGCACGACGACCGCGATGACGACGGCGGCGTCGCCGATGAATCCGGTCCAGCCCCGGCCTGCTTCCTTGAGCACGGTGGCCAGCTCCAGGCCGATCAGGCCGAAGGCCACGCCGGTGATCAGGATCTCGACCACCTCCCAGAAGGCGTTGCCGACCAGGCGGTAGGAGACGGCGTCGGCGTCGGCGGCCCGCTCGGCGAGGTAGAGCGCGCAGACGACGACGGCGAGCACGCCGGAGCCGTGGATCTCCTCGGCGAGGGTGTAGGCGGCGAAGGGCACCAGCAGGTTGAGCGCGACCTGCTGGGTCGGATCGTCCAGGAGCCCGGCGAGCTTGGCGTTCATCCAGCCGAGGGCGACGCCGACGACCACGGCGAGCACGGCGGACAGGACGAAGCGCAGCGCCGCGTCGCCGATCGAGAAGTCGCCGCTGACCATGGCCTCGATGGACAGTGAGTAGATGACGATCGCGGTGACGTCGTTGAACAGGCCCTCGCTCTCCAGGATCGCCACCAGACGCCGGGGCAGTCCGATGCTGCCGGCGACCGCGACGGCGGCGACCGGGTCGGGCGGGGAGACCACCGCGCCGACCGCGATGGCGGCGGCCAGCGGCAGCGCGGGCAGCAGCCAGTGCACCGCACCGGCGACCGCGATGGTGGTGACCACCACCAGGGCGACGGCCAGCAGCAGGATCGAGCGGATGTTGGCCTTGAAGTAGCGGACCGAGGAGCGCCGGGCGACCGCGAAGATCAACGGTGGCAGCACCAGCGGGAGGATCAGCTCGGGATCGAGCGAGACGTCCGGGATCTGGGGGATGAGCGCCATGGCGATGCCGAGGAGGGTCATCAGGACCGGTTGCGGCACCCGTGTCCTGCGGGCGAGCGGCATGGTCACCACGGAGGCGAGCAGCACCAGGAAGAACAGCGGCAGCTGGCCCACGGGGAGGTTCCTCTCGACGGCGGACGGCTGAGCGCCGCCAGGATAAATCTGACAATGCGCCCATCCGGGAAGACGCGCCGGACGGCGGCTTGACCTCAAGCGGGCTTCAGCTCCGAGGATCGGGAGCGGTCGTCGGCAGTGGCCGGCGGAGGGGGCCGGCAGTGAACGCCGGCGGCAGTGGTCATCGGTAGACGCCGGCGGCAGTGGTCGGCGGCAGCGGTCGAACGGTCGAGAGGGCGGGAGCAGACATGAAGGCGGTCACCGTGACGGGTTCCGGCGGTCCGGAGGTCCTGCGGGTCACCGAACTGCCCGATCCGCAGCCGGGCCCGGGCGAGGTCCGGGTGCGGGTGTACGCGGCCGGGGTGCAGCCGGTGGACCTCGCGATCCGGGAGGGGTTCCGGCCACCGGGCACGGCGGTCGAGCCGCCGTTCGTCCTGGGCAACGAGTTCGCCGGGGTGGTGGACCGGCTGGGGCCGGACAGCGGCGGGTGGCGGGTCGGCGACGAGGTGCTCGGCTTCCGGATGCTGGGCAGCCACGCCGAGCTGGTCACGGTGGACGCCGCCCAGCTGGTCGCCAAGCCGGCCGGCATGCCCTGGGAGCAGGCCGGCTCGCTCTCCGCGTCCGGCCAGACCGCGCACACGGCACTCACCCTGCTCGGGGTCGGCCCCGGCGACACCGTCCTGGTGCACGGCGCCTCCGGCGGCGTCGGCACGGTGGCCGTCCAGCTGGCCCGGGCCTGGGGCGCCACCGTGGTCGGCACCGCGAGCGAGCGCAACCACGCGTACCTGCGGGACCTCGGCGCGATCCCGGTCGCGTACGGGGAGGGGCTGGTCGAGCGGGTCCGGGCGGCGGCGCCGCAGGGAGTGACGGCCGCCCTCGACGCCGCCGGGCGGGGTGCGCTGGATGCCTCGGTCGAGCTGGTCGCCGACCGCGACCGGATCGGCACCGTGACCGACTTCGAGGGCGCCGCACGGCTGGGCGTGCGCCCGCTGCGCACCCGGCGCACGGCCGCCCGGCTGGCCGAGCTGGTCCGGCTCTGGGAGGCCGGCGGGCTGCGGCTGGAGATCGCCGAGGCCGTTCCGCTGGCGGCCGCGGAGCGGGCCCACCGACTGGTCGGCACCGGGCACGTCCGGGGCAAGGTCGTGCTGACCATGTGAGGCCCGGCCCGCCCGACCGGGGCCCGGCCCGGGAGCCCTCGGGGCCGATTGGGTGTTTCGGCCGCTGACCAGGTAATGTTCTCCGCGTCAGCAGGCGCCGCTAGCTCAGTTGGTTAGAGCAGCTGACTCTTAATCAGCGGGTCCGGGGTTCGAGTCCCTGGCGGCGCACAGACAGCCGGAAGGCCCTTCGCGAGAGCGGAGGGC
>NZ_JBEPAK010000370.1:0-4893 GCF_040298565.1 Kitasatospora sp. NPDC001539
GGGCGGGCGGTTCCTGGTGAACCGTCCGCCCCTCGGCGTATGTTGGGTCCCATGCCTGCCAAGTCCCGTACGTACCAGCCGAAGAAGGTGAGCGCCGCGCTGGCGGCGCAGAACGAGGCGCTGCGCGGCGTCGTGCACCGGCTGACGGACTCGGACCTGGACCGGCCGACCCGGCTCGGATCCTGGCGGGTGCGGGAGTTGCTGGCCCACCTGAGCCTGGCGCTGGGCCGGTTGCCGGCCGCGGTGGCGGAGGACCGGGCCGCGGACGGGCCCGAGCTCTCGCTGTCCGGCTACGCGGAGCTGAGCAGGACGCTGACCGGGAGCGTCGACAGCGCGGTGGCGGAGCACGCGCAGACGGCGTTCGCGGGGCGGCCCGAGCAGGTGGCCGCCGCGTTCGACCGCTCGCTCGACGCCGTAAGGGCCGTGCTGGACAACCCGGAGGCGGTGGAGTCCGGGCGGCGGGTCTCGCTCCTGGGCGGCCGGTCCATGGACCTGACCGACTTCCTGGTGACCCGGCTGGTCGAGGCCGTGGTGCACGCCGACGACCTGGCGGCCGCACTCGGTGGGGACGCCTTCCCGCACGACCGCCAGGCCGTCGCCGCCGTCACCCGGATGCTGGCCGACGCCTTCGCCGAGCAGGTGCCGGGCGGCGCCGTCGAGCTGCGGATCCCGCCGTACGCGGTGGTGCAGGCCGTCGAGGGGCCGAAGCACACCCGCGGCACCCCGCCGAACGTGGTCGAGACCGACCCGCTGACCTGGATCCGGCTCGCCACCGGCCGCACCGGCTGGTCGGCGGAGGTGGAGGCGGCGAGGGTGTCCGCCTCCGGCGAGCGCAGCGACCTGGCGCGGCACCTGCCGATCCTGGGCTAGCCGGGAGGGGCCCCGCTAGGGGACGGCCGGCCCGCTCAGGTAGGTGCCGTCCGCGCTGTACGGCCAGGCGTTCGGCGCGCAGCCCTTCAGGCCGTAGATCTGCTGCATCATCGCGGGCGCCGGCTTGTTCGGGCCGGGGCAGGTCTCGTGGCCGTGGCCGATCCGGTGGCCCACCTCGTGGTTGACGATCAGCGCCCGGTAATCGTCCAGCGGGCCGCTGAACTGGGGTGAACCGGTGTTCCAGCGCTTTGAGTTGACGAGAACCTGGTTGCCGACGTTGCAGTTGACCTCGCCGTGGGTGTCCAGGCCGGAGGCACCGCAGATCTTGTCGACCGTGGCCGGGGAGGCGATCTTCACGGTGAAGTCGTACGAGCCGGTCGCCACCAGCTGGAAGCCGTTCTTGTGGTCGTTGGTCCAGCCGCGCCGGTCGCCGAGGATGCCGTGGACCTGCGCGGCGGCGGCCGCCGCGTCGATGCCGATGCCGTCCTCGACCTCCACCCGGTAGCGGCGCACGGTGCCGCGGCCGACCGGCTTGGCGGTGGCGGGGGCGATGGTGAAGGTGCCCGCGCCCTTGCTGGGGCCCGGGTCCGGCTCGGTGGCGGTGGGCGTGGGCGTCGGGGTCGGGGTGGGCGTCGCCGTGGGGGTCGGGGTCAGTGGCGGTGCCGCACCGGTCGACTGTTCGGCCGGCGGGGCGATCCGGGCCTGGGCGGCCGGTCCGGGGGCCGACGAGCCGGCGGAACGATTCAGCAGGAAGGCGGCGGAACCCAGCACCAGCAGCGAGGCGACCAGCGCCGTGAGCATGCCAGGGCCTATTCGGCGACGTGCCCGGCGGCGTCGGCGGCTGCCGCCGGCCTTGCGGGGCGGGGTGGCTCGCCTGCGGGTGGATGGGGCTGCGGACACGCTCGACACCCTGGCATGGAGGACTGGTGAATGTCCACGTACCGGGTATGCAACCCCGGGCGGCCGCTGGGCGTTCAGCGGGCGCCGGGCTTCCGGCGGCCGTGCCCGCCGGCGCACCGGTGCCCGCGCCGCCGGCGGGCGCCCGTTCGGCGCGTCTGCGGCGTCCGCCGGGCTCCTGGCCACCGCCCCCGCCGTGAGCCGGGTCCGATCCGGTGATCGCGGTTGACCTCTGCGGTTCGGGTGGCAGACTTCAGGGCATGGCGATCCACAGGAATCTTCTCGACGGCCCCGAACCGACCCTCCTGCCCGAGGAGGAGCGGCCCTACCGGATGCTGGCGGAGGAGTCGGCCTCCCCGACCCAGGTGGCGGCCGAGTTCCCGGCCTTCTGCCTGGCCTGGGCCATGCTCGCCGACGACGCCTACGCGGCCGGCCGCTACGTCGAGTCGTACGCCTACGCGCGCACCGGCTACCACCGCGGCCTGGACGCGCTGCGCCGCAGCGGCTGGAAGGGCCACGGGCCGGTGCCGTGGGAGCACCGCGGCAACCGCGGCTTCCTGCGCTGCCTGGCGGCGCTCGCCCGGGCGGCCGGCGCGATCAAGGAGACCGAGGAGGAGACGCGCTGCTGGCAGTTCCTGAAGGACAGCAGCGCGGAGGCCTACGCGGAGCTCAAGCAGTAGGGCGCTCGAGCAGGAGGGCGCTCGGAACAGGAGCGCCTTGCAGCAGGAGCGCATGCGCGCAGGAGCGCGTTCAGCAGGATGGCGCTGCGGAAGGAAGGGCGCCCCGCGCGAGCGCGAGGACCACACGACTGTGCCCCCGGCGGAGGACCGCCGGGGGCACACCCGTTGTCACGCCCGTCCCGACGGGCTCACTTCAGGCGCTTGCCGGCCGAGCGCAGCTGCTCGGCGGCCTCGACCACCCGGGCGGCCATGCCGGCCTCGGCCAGCTTGCCCCAGGTGCGGGGGTCGTAGGTGCTCTTCTTGCCGACCTCGCCGTCGACCTTCAACACGCCGTCGTAGTTGGCGAACATGTGGCCGGCCACCGGGCGGGTGAAGGCGTACTGGGTGTCGGTGTCCAGGTTCATCTTCACGACGCCGTTCTCCAGCGCGGTGGCGATCTCCTCGGCGGTGGAGCCCGAGCCGCCGTGGAAGACGAAGTCGAACGGGTCGGTCTTGCCGAACTGCTTGCCGATCGCGTCCTGCAGCTCGCGCAGCAGCTCCGGCTTCAGCACGACGTTGCCCGGCTTGTACACGCCGTGCACGTTGCCGAAGGAGGCGGCCAGCAGGTAGCGGCCCTTCTCGCCCAGCCCGAGCGCCTCGGCGGTGCGCACGGCGTCGTTGACGCTGGTGTACAGCTCGTCGTTGATCTCGTGCGAGACGCCGTCCTCCTCGCCACCGGTCGGGGTGATCTCGACCTCGAGGATGATCTTGGCGGCGGCGGCCTGGGCCAGCAGCTCCTGGGCGATGGCCAGGTTGTCGGCCAGGGTCTCGGCGGAGCCGTCCCACATGTGCGACTGGAACAGCGGGTTCTCGCCCTTGGCCACGCGCTCGGCGGAGATCGCCAGCAGCGGGCGGACGTAGCCGTCCAGCTTGTCCTTGGGGCAGTGGTCGGTGTGCAGCGCGACGGTGACGTCGTACTTGGCGGCGACGATGTGCGCGAACTCGGCGAGCGCGACCGCGCCGGTCACCATGTCCTTCTTGTGCTGGCCGCCCAGGAACTCCGCGCCACCGGTCGAGATCTGGATGATGCCGTCGCTCTCGGCCTCGGCGAAACCACGCAGCGCGGCGTGCAGGGTCTGCGACGAGGTGACGTTGATGGCCGGGTAGGCGAACTTGCCCGCCTTGGCCCGGTCCAGCATCTCGTTGTAGACCTCGGGAGTTGCGATGGGCATGCGATCCGCTCCTGTCGGGTTGCGGCGTACGGACGGTGCTGTCCGACGCTGTGTACGCCTTCGTGACGACTCCGTGCCGGCCCGCCGACGCGCGGCGCTGCGGTGTGGCTCTCCGGCACCAAGGTTCGAGGCGGCCTCCGCGGTACGACCATGAGGGTGGTGGGCCGCCGCGGACCGGACGCCGGTGCCATCTTCCCAGACTCGTGCCCGCAGGTCAGCAGGAGCCCGCCAGTCGGAACGTCCGGCCCGGGCGCTCGGCCGGAAGCCGTCGGAGCGCCCGGCCGGAAGTCACCGGAGCGCCCGGCCGGAAGTCGTCCGGCGCTCGGCCGGAAGCCGTCGGCAAGGTACGCCCGCTATCCTGCGCCCGTGGACTACAACCAGCTGGCCGTCAACCTCCTCGACGCCAAATCCCTGATCTCGTCCCTCGGTGCCATCGGGCTCATCGCGATCATCTTCGCGGAGACCGGCCTGCTGGTCGGCTTCTTCTTCCCGGGCGACTCACTGCTGATCCTCGCCGGCGTGGCCGCCTCGAACGCCGCCTCCTCGGTGCTCGGCGACGGCGCCAAGCTGCCGATCGCCGTCCTGCTCGTCGGCTGCCCGATCGCGGCGATCGCCGGTGCCCAGCTGGGGCACCTGATCGGGGCGAAGGTCGGGCCGAGGATGTTCGACAAGCCCGAGTCGAAGATCTTCCGCCGCGAGTACGTGGTGAAGGCGGAGGAGTACTTCAACAAGTTCGGCTCCGGCAAGGCCGTGGTGCTGGCCCGCTTCATGCCGATCATCCGGACGTTCCTGAACCCGGTGGCCGGCACCCTGGAGATGCCCGCCCGGACGTTCTTCGTCTGGAACGTCGTCGGTGGCGTGCTCTGGACCGAGTCCATGCTGCTGATCGGCTACTTCTTCGGTGACGCGCTCGCCCCGGTGATCGACAAGTACCTGATCCCGGCGGTGCTGCTGATCGTCCTGCTGTCCGTCTCGCCGATCCTGGTCGAGGTGCTGCGGGAGCGCCGCAAGAAGAAGGCGGGCGTCGTCGACAGCGCCCCCGAGACGGTGCAGAGCGGCAGCGGTCGGCACCGGCGCGGCTGAGGCCGACCGGCCGGCGGCAACCGGGTCCGACGGGTCCAACGCGAAGGGCCGGGCTGTTCCACGTGGTACAGCCCGGCCCGTCGCGTTCGACGCGGGGGTCCGGGGCGCCCTCGCGCTGAACGCCGGGTTGCGCGGCTCCGGTCGGGGGGAGA
>NZ_JBEPAK010000371.1:0-4778 GCF_040298565.1 Kitasatospora sp. NPDC001539
GGTGATCTGTACCGGCGCGGCGTCACGGCCCTGCACGCGACCGGGTCCAGCTCGTTCACCACCACGATGCGTCGGACGGCCGGGGCGCGGAAGAACCGGACGACTCGGTGATCCGCCGGCTGGAAGGTGTGGGCCATGACCCTTGAACCGATCGCGTTGCTGTTCCCCGGGCAGGGCACCCAGAAGCAGGGCATGGGCGCGCCCTGGCGGGATACCGAGGCCTGGTCGCTCGTCGGTACGGTCTCCGAGCAGTCCGGCGAGGACGTCGAGGAACTGCTCCTGCGCACCGACGGTGCGCTGCTCCGCCGTACCGACCTGGCCCAGCTGGCGGTGTTCACGGTCGACATGATGGCCCACGACGAGGCGCTCCGGCACGGACTGCTGTCCGAGGCGCCGGTCGCCGCCTACGCCGGCCACAGCTTGGGCGAGTTCGCCGCGCTGGTGGCCGCGGGGGCACTCGGACTCGCCGACGCGGCCGGGCTGGTCGCCGTGCGCGGTCGTGCCATGCGGGAGGCGGCCGAATCGTCGAACGGCACCATGGGAGTGCTCGTCGGGGCGCCGCTGCCGGCCGTCGAGGCGCTGGCCGCCGACGCCCGTGCAGCCGGACACCGGGTCTGGGTGGCGAACGTGAACGCCCCCGGGCAGGTGGTGCTCTCCGGCTCCGCGGACGGGGTGGCGGCAGCGGCCGCCGAGGCGCCCGGGATCGGCGCGAAGCTGATCAGCGTCCCGGTCGGCGGGGCCTTCCACAGCCCGTTCATGGCGTCCGCCGCCTCGCGGCTGAGGGCCGCGCTGTCGGGCGTCGAGTTCGCCGCACAGCACAGCCCGGTCGTCGCCAACGTGGACGCCCGCCCGCACGTCTGCGGCACCGACTGGCCGGACCTGATGGAGCGGCAACTCATCGCCCCGGTGCTGTGGGAGGAGGGCGTGCGGACGTTGGTCGGTCCGCTCGCCTGCACGCGGCTGATCGAGCTGGGTCCCGGCCGCACGCTGGCCGGCATGGCCCGTCGCATCGCTCCGGCGGTCGAGGCGCTCTCCGTCGACGGCCCGCTGGCCCTCGGGGCCGTCGGACCGGCGGTGTCGAGGGCACGGGGATGACGTACGGACAGGAGAGGGAGAGATGATCGAGAGCGCAGTCGACAGCCGGTGGTTCCGGCGCTACCCGCCGGTCGGCGGCAGGACCGCCAAACGGCTGGTCTGCCTGCCCCACGCGGGCGGCACCGCCAGTGCCTTCCACGGCTGGGCGGACCGCTTCGGCGGCGGGGTCGAGGTGCTGGCGGCCCGCTACCCGGGTCGGCAGGAGCGGATCGCCGAGGACTGCATCACCGGCATGGGAGAGCTCGCCGACGCGGTCACCGAGGCGCTGATCCCGTTCCTCGACCTCCCGGTGCACCTGTTCGGTCACAGCATGGGCGCCTCGCTCGGCTACGAGGTCGCGCTGAAGCTGGAGCGGGAGCACGGCGTCCGTCCGGCCGGCTTGTACGTGTCGGCGCGGAAGGCGCCGCACCGGGTGACGCCGAAGCCCACCCACCTCGGCGGTGACGAGGCGGTGATCGAGGAGGTGCTCAGACTCGGCGGCACCGAGGCCCAACTGCTCGACGACCCGGACCTGTACGACCTGGTGATGCCCGCGCTCCGGGCTGACTTCGAACTCGTCGGCACGTACCACGCGAGGCCGGCCCACCCGGTGAGCTGTCCCGTGGTCGGCTACGTCGGCGACCGCGACGAGATCACCCCGGCCGACCTGGCCGCCTGGGCGGACGTGACCACCGCCTCCTTCGACCTGACGGTCTTCCCGGGAGGCCACTTCTACCTGGCGGACCAGCGGGACGCGCTGCTGCGCGATCTCGCCGCCCGGATCGCGTAGCGCGATGGCCACCCTGACCTCGGAGTCGGGCAGCGGCGTCGGCGTCCTGGACAAGACCTCGCTGCTGCTCGGCGTGCTGGCCGACGGCCCGGCCTCGTTGCGGACGCTGAGCGAGGTCACCGGTCTGTCCAGGGCGACCGTGCACCGGCTCGCACTCGCCCTGGAGAACATCCGCCTGCTGACCCGGGACGCCCAGGGACGGTTCCTGATCGGCCCGCGGATCGGCGAGCTGGCCGAGGAGGCCGGCCGGGACCGGTTGGCGCGGAGCGCCGGCCACGTGCTGGCGGAGCTGCGGTTGCGCACCGGGGCGAGCGCCCGGCTCTACCGGCGCCACGGCGGCCTGCGGGTCTGCGTGGCCGCGGCGGAGGGCCCGGGGACGGGGCGGCGGATCAGGTCGGCGGAGGGCGTGGCGCTTCCGATGAAGGCCGGTGCCGGCGCCCAGGCGCTGCTGGCCTGGGAGGACCCGCAGGAGATCGCCCGGTCGATCCGGGGCGCCGCCTTCGGCATGGTGACCCTGGCCAAGGTGCGCCGCCAGGGCTGGGCACAGAGCCTCGGAACCGGCGAGCTGGGCTTCGGCGCGGCCGCCGTGCCCGTGCGCGGCCCGGCCGGGCAGGTCGTGGCCGCTCTGGTACTGGACGGACCGGTCACCCTGATGTCCCGCGCTCCGGGCCGGCAGTACGGAGGTCTGCTCATCGACGCGGCCGCCGGGCTCGACACCGGGCCGGCCTGACCGGCGAACCCGTTTCTGACAGTTAGCTGCAGAACGCCTTGTCCCCTCCGCCGGGAAATCGATAGAAATCCATCCGGCTGTTCATTGCGAATTCCTTGGAGACAGTGATGGCAAGAAAGCCGCCGCGCTGGTACTTCTCGTTCAGCAGCGCGTACTCGTGGATGGCGTACCGGGATCTGATCACACGCTACCCGGACGTCGCGGAAACGATCGACTGGCTGCCGTTCTGGGAGCCGGACGACGCCCAGCACGACCATCTGGAGTCCTCCGGGGTGCAACTGCCCTACGTGGAGCTCTCCCGGGAGAAGTACCTCTACGTGCTCCAGGACATCCGCCGACTGGCCGTCGAGCGGGACCTGCGGATGGTCTGGCCGGTGGACCGTGCGCCCCACTGGGAGGTCTCGCACCTGGCCTACCTGGTGGCCAGGGAGCACGGCCGCGGCCGACAGTTCATCGACGAGACCTACCGCGCCAGGTGGGAGGAGGGACTGGACATCTCCTCCCCGGAGGTCGTCGCCGACATCGGCGCGCGGGCGGGCCTCGACCCCGCCGCGGTGGGCACCGCGTGGCAGGACCCGGAAGTGCGTGCCCGGGGCCTGGAGGCGCTCGACGCCCCCTACCGCGACGGGGTGTTCGGGGTGCCGTACTTCATCGACGGCTACCAGCGCTTCTGGGGGATCGACCGGTTGCCCGGGTTCGTCTCCGCAGTGCGCCACCGCATGGCGGCCGCCGCGGCGACCGCCCGCTGACCGACCTCTGCCGACGTCACCCGACGCCGGTCCGTTCCGACCGCACAACAACCAACCGACAGGAGCCCGATCGATCATGGCGACCAACCCGTTCGAGGACGACAACGCCTCCTACTACGTCCTCGTCAACGAGGAGAACCAGCACTCGCTGTGGCCGGCCTTCGCCGAGATCCCGGCCGGCTGGACCGTCGTGCACGGCCAGGAGAGCCGCGAGTCCTGCCTCGACTACATCAACACCAACTGGACGGACATGCGCCCGAAGAGCCTCATCGAGGCGATGGGCGCCTGACGCGCGAACCACCGACGGCGGCTCCGCTCGGCCGCCGGCACCCCGCAGGCCCCGGTCCGACCCCACGCGGACCGGGGCCCGCCGTTTCTCCGGTGACAGCTTGCTGCCAGCCTGCCCGGGCTGATCCCCGCATGGCGCGAGCACGGTCCTAGGGTCGGGTTCGAACGACCGCGCCGATGCTTCGCCCGGAGGAACGATGACCGCGCTGACCGCCGAGCCCCTGCCGGACTCCCTGGTGGCCCGGCTGGACCTGGCCGACCGGGGGCTCGTCGACCGGCTGCACCGCGGCCTGGCCCGCTCCGAGACCCGACTGCGGGAAGTGGCCGCGGACGTACCGGACGCGCTGGTCGCCCAGTGGTCGAGGTACCTGATCGAGGCCGGCGGGAAGCGGCTGCGCCCCCTGCTCGTACTGCTGGCCGCCGAGTTCGGCGAGACGGCCCCGGCGGACCGGTCGGACCGGGTCCAGGACGCTGCCGCGCTGGTGGAGCTGATACACGTGGCGTCGCTGCACCACGACGACGTGATGGACGGCGCGCGCAGCCGGCACGGCGTACCGAGCGCTCCGGCCCGCTGGGGCAACCGGACCGCCGTGCAGCTCGGCAACCGGCTGCTGATCAGGGCCGCCCGGCTCGCCGCGGACCTGGGCGGCGAGGTGGTCAGGTTGCAGGGCGGCGCGGCCGAACGCCTGGTCCAGGGACAGCTGCGGGAGTTGACCGGCCCGGCCGTGGGGGAGTCCCCGCTGACCCATCACTTCGCGGTGATCGCCGACAAGACGGCGTCGCTGATCTCCCTCGCGCTGCGCCTGGGCGGTGCCGTGGCCGGCGTGCCCGCCCCAGCGGTCCGGGCGCTGGCCGAGTACGGCGAGCACCTCGGCATCGTCTTCCAACTCTCCGACGATCTCCTCGACTTCGCGGCCGAGCCGGCGGAATCCGGCAAGGACGCCGGGATCGACCTCGCGGTCGGGGTGCGGACGCTGCCGGTACTGCTGGCGCTCAGCGAGGACGGGCCGCGTGCGGCCGAGCTGCGCCGACTGCTGGAGGACGGGCCGGTCGTGGACGAGAACGGCCGCCGTCGGGCCGGGGGGCGGCGGGCGCGCCAAAACCCCCCGCCCGCGCCCCCCGCCCGCCGCCCCCGCCCGCCCCGGCG
>NZ_JBEPAK010000372.1:0-4724 GCF_040298565.1 Kitasatospora sp. NPDC001539
GCCGGGATGCACCCGGACCACCGCGTCCTGGACGCCCGGCGGGACGTGCACCCGCAGGGCCTGCATGGCGCGGCAGGGCCCTGTCGGCGGTCTCCCCGGACAGTGCCTGGAACTGGCGCACCGCGTCGTCGGTCAACTGCCGCTGGCGGCGCAGCTGGTCGGTGTTGGAGCCGGGCCGGGCGAGCGCCTCGGCGCTGAGCCGGCGCTCCTCCTGGAGGTTGTAGTAGACGATGTTGGACGGCTGGCCGGCCTTCTGGGCCAGCAGCCCCTGGGCGGCCTGGCGCTGGAAGTCGAAGACCGTCTCACCGCTGGTCACCGCCCACAGGGTGACCAGCGCCAGGCTGGGGACGACGGCCAGGACGAGCAGCGCCGTCCGCAGGGACAGGCGTGGCCGCCTGCGGGGGGCCTTCGGCGTCGGGGGTCGCCGATTCGCACGCGCGCGCAGAGCAGACTCCTTGGGGCTGGCGGCCGACCGATGGGGCGCGGGCCGTCCGGGCACGGGCTTATGACGAAGCGATACTAGTCATACCGTGTGATTGGAGTGAATGCCCGTTCGCTGCCTGGGCAGTGCTTGTCCACCGACCCGACACAATGTCACCCGCGCGTTGACCGTTCGGGTCCGAAGCGGCCGGGGTCAGTGCCGCTTGACACACTGTCAACGCGGCGCGCGTACGGCGGGTGGCGTGGGTGTGAAGACTGTGTGACGCCGGGTGACGGCGCCGCCGTGGGGGCGGGCCGCACCGGCCGCGCGCTGGGGGCTGCCTCGGAGGCGCGCCTCGCCCGCCGCTCCGGCCCGCGCTACCGGGAGCCGAGCAGCCGGGAGCGGGTCGCCGCCAGCTCCGCCGCCAGCGCCCGCCCCGCCGCCTCCGGATCGCCGTCGTGCAGCGCCCGCACCAACTGCTCGTGCGAGGCGTACCCGTGGTGGGGATCGGCCTCGCGCAGGCCGAGCAGGCCGACCAGGGCCACCAGGTGGTCCCGCAGCACCGGGGCGAACTGGGCGAACAGGTCGTCCAGTACGGGGTTGTGGGCCGCGGCCACGACCGCCGTGTGCAGGGCGATGTCCGCGGCCACGAACCCGGCGTCGTCCGCCTCGCCCGCCGCCCGTCGCGCCGCCAGCGCGGCGTCGACGGCGGTGAGGTCCGCCGCCGTCCGGCGCTCGGCCGCGAGCCGGGCCGCCTGCACCTCGACCATCGTGCGCACCTCGTAGACGTGCGCCAGCTCCGCGGCGCGCAGCCGGGCGGCCCAGTCCCCGGCGGCCGGGCGGTCGGCCGTCACGAACACCCCCGAGCCCTGGCGGCTGTGCACCATCCCGGCCGCGGCCAGGGTGCGCAGCGCCTCCCGCACGGTCGAGCGGCCCACGCCGAGCTCCTTGGCGAGCGCCACCTCGCCGGGCAGCTTGCCGCCGACCGGCCACTCGCCGGCCCTGATCCGTTCCTCCAGCCGGTCGGCGGCCTGTTCGGCGAGGGGGGAGGGGCGGAGCGGGGGCATGTCGTCACCTGTCAGGTTGTCTGAGGACTTCGGTCGTGGTTACTCTACCCGGCATGCAGCGGAGCCTCCTCCTTCTCGGCAGCCGCAGCGGGGCGTGACCGGACCGGCACCCCGCTGCGGGGCGCCGTCCTGCCGGTCGCCGGTATCTCCCAGTCGAGGACACCCCCATGCGATCACCCGTGCCGTCCGCCGCACCGTCCGTCGGGTCCGCTGACGCGCCGTCCGTCGGTTCCGCTGACGCGCCGTCCGTCGGTTCCGCTGACGCGCCGTCCGTCGGTCCCGCCGCCGCGTCGTCCGTCGGTCCCGCCGCCGCGTCGTCTCTCGTGGCCGGCCCCGCGCGCTTCCCCGCCCTGCACGCTCCGGCCGGGCCCGTCCCGGCCGGCGCCCCCGCCTGGAACCCGCAGCGCGGCGGCGCCATGCCCTCCCACCGCTACCGTCCCGCCCACGAACGGGTGCACGTGCCGGCCCTGCTGCGCCGCTGGCCGGGCCGGCGGATCGAGCGGGCGCCCCTGTGGGTGCCGGTCGACCTGCGTGACGGCAACCAGGCGCTCGCCGAGCCGATGGACCCGGGACGCAAGCAGCGGATGTTCGACCTGTTCCTGGCCATGGGCTTCAAGGAGATCGAGATCGGCTACCCCTCCGCCAGCCGGACCGACTTCGACTTCGTCCGCCAACTCGCCACCACCCCCGGGGCCGTGCCCGAGGACGTCACGGTGGTCGTCTTCACCGCGGCCCGGGCCGACCTCGTCGACCGCACCTTCGAGGCCGTCGAGGGACTGCCGCGCGTCGTCGTCCACCTCTACACCGCGACCGCGCCGCTCTGGCGCAAGGTCGTCCTGGGCAAGGAGCGCGATGAACTGCGGGCCCTGATCACGGCGGCCGCGGAGCGGATGGCCCGGCTCGGGGAGGGGCGCGAGGGCCTGCGCTTCCAGTTCTCACCCGAGGTGTTCAACCTGACCGAACCGGACTACGTCCTGGAGGTCTGCAACGGACTGACCGAGCTGTGGGACGCCGCGCCGGACCGGCCCGTCATCCACAACCTGCCCGCCACGGTCGAGATCGCCACCCCGAACGTGTACGCCGACCAGATCGAGTACATGGACCGCCACCTGGAGCGGCGCGACAGCGTGATCCTGTCCGTCCACCCGCACAACGACCGGGGGACGGGCGTGGCCTGCGCGGAACTGGCGGTGCTGGCGGGCGCGCAACGGGTGGAGGGCTGCCTGTTCGGCAACGGCGAGCGGACCGGCAACGTCGACCTGGTGACACTGGCGCTCAACCTGCACACCCAGGGAGTCGACCCGATGCTGGACCTCTCCGACATCGACGGGATCCGGCGCACCGTCGAACACTGCAACCGGCTGCCGGTGCACGAGCGGCACCCGTACGCCGGGGACCTGGTGCACACCGCCTTCTCGGGCACCCACCAGGACGCCATCAGGAAGGGGTTCGCGCAACACGCCCGAACCGCCGCGGAGTCGGGGATCCCGGAGCGGGAGGCCCCCTGGTCGGTGCCGTACCTGCCGATCGACCCGGCGGACCTCGGACGGGACTACGAGGCGGTGATCCGGGTCAACAGCCAGTCGGGCAAGGGCGGGATCGCGTACCTGCTGCAGTCGGGCGAGGGGCTGGAACTGCCGCGCCGGCTCCAGATCGAGTTCGCCCGGGTCGTGCAGGAGGCGACGGACGGCAGCGGGCAGGAGATGACGGCCGAGGAGCTGTACGGGCTGTTCCGGGCGGAGTACCTGGCCGCCGGGCAGGACTCCTGGGACTGGCGGGTGACCGAGGACCGGGCCGAGGTGAACGGCCGTCAGGGCGTCGGCGCCGGACCGGTGGACGCGGTGGCGGACGCCGTCGGGGTGGAGATCCTCTCCTTCAGCGAGCACAGGGCCGGAAGCGGCCCGGACGCCGTGGCCTACGTCGAGGCGCGGGTCGGCGACGCGGTGGTGTGGGGCGCCGGGCGGGACGCCTCGGTGCTCACGGCGGGCGTGCGGGCGGTGTTGAGCGCGGCCGGGCGGGCGGCTGCCGGGCGGGCTGCCGATGCGGACTCGGGTGCGGGTGCGCGGGCTGCCGGCGTGGGTGCGGGTGCGCGGGCTGCCGGCGTGGGTGCGGGTGCCGGCGAGGGCGCGCGGGCTGACGCCGCGGGTGCGGGCGAGCGGAGGCATGATGGGGCGATGAACTCCCCCCTCCCTGCCCGAAGCCTCGCGGTCGCCGAGGCGCTGGCGGCCGCCGGTGTCGCCGGTGAGATCGTCGTCCTGCCCGACTCCGCCCGGACGGCCGCCGAGGCCGCCGCCGCACTCGGCTGCGAGGTCGGCGCGATCGCCAACAGCCTGGTGTTCCAGTGCGACGGCGAACCGCTGCTGGTGATGACCAGCGGTGCCCACCGGGTCGACACCGCCTACCTGGCAGCCCGGTTGAACGCCGGCACGATCACCCGGGCCTCCGCCGCCCAGGTCCGGGAGGCCACCGGCCAGGCCATCGGCGGCGTCGCCCCCACCGGCCACCCGGCCCCGCTGCGCACCGTCGTCGACACCGCGCTGCAGCAGTACCCCGTGCTGTGGGCGGCCGCCGGGCACCCGCACACCGTCGTGCCGATGACGTACGGGGAACTGCTCCGCGTGACGGCCGGCACCCCGAGCGCGGTCACCCCGGAGGCCTGATCCCGCGGTGGCGGGGAAATTGCTCTAGACCAATTTGGTCCAGACCATTGACGGTCAGGTGGAGCTGAGCCAAGATCATGCGCGCCGCCGGAAACGGGTGTCGACACCGGCCCGGCGTGGTCCCTGGCACAGCGAACAAGGGAAACGTGAGAGCAATGCGCAACATCCTGAAGACCGCCGCCGCCCTCGCCCTCGGTGGAGCACTCGCCCTCGGCGTCTCCGGACAGGCCTTCGCGGCCGGCGGCCCGGCCAACCTGGCCGGCAAGGGCTGCCCGTCCTCCTACTCCAACAACGCCGACGGCGGCACCTACATCCAGACGCTGACCAAGAAGTTCGTCGCCCCCAACGGCTTCCAGTACGGCGACTACAGCGTCGTCTTCTACAACTCGGCGGGCATCAAGTCCACCCTGCCCGTCCACGAGTACCGCTGCTACTAAACCGCGGCGCGCAGGAGCACGGCGTGCCCCGGGACCCGTCCCCCCCCTCCCGCGGCGCCGCCCCTGGCCGCCTCCACCGGGCGTGCGCCACCCCCGGTACAACCCCGCCGCCGGGGCCGCGCCCCGAAGGCGCGAGGCC
>NZ_JBEPAK010000373.1:0-4636 GCF_040298565.1 Kitasatospora sp. NPDC001539
TCCACGTCGCTCGTCCTATGTGGGGCGGCGGCGTCACCCGGCGTCGAGGCGCGCCAGAGTGGTGATGAGGCGGTCGGCGATGTCCGCGGGCCACGGGAAGGAGACCGTCACCGCCTTCTGGTGGGCCAGCCCGTGCAGGCCCAGCCACAGGGCGACGGTGTCCGCGAAGGGATCGGTGCTGGTGGACCGGCCCGCGGCGACACAGGCCTCCACGAGCCCGACGAGCAGGTGCAGGGTCCCGTGGCCGAGGGCTTCCACGTCCTGCGCCGTCACGGCGGTGTCGCGCAGCGCGGGCACCCACACGCCGCCGAACATCGTCCGGTAGCGCTGCGGGTGGTCCTCGCAGAAGCGCAGGTAGGCGTGGCACACGGCGAACAGCCGCCGCCGGGGGTCCTCCCCGGCCCCCTCCAGGGCGGCGCGCAGGGCCGCCTCCAACTGGTCGAAGGCCTGCTGCACCACGGCCAGCATGATGGCCGGCTGGTCCGGGAAGTGACGGTAGATCGACGGCGCGGCGATCCCCACCCGGCGGGCGACGGAGCGCAGGGTGACGGCCGTCTCCGTGCCCGCCTCCTCGAGCAGCTCGACCGCCGCGGCCACGATGTCGTCACGCAGGCGCCCACCCTCCCCGCGGCGGTTGCGCGGACGGGCGGGCGGCGCACTCGGTTCGTTGCTCATGCCGTGAGCTTACAAGTGAGAACTTACGGGTCCAAGCTCTTGCACGCCCCGAACTTACATGCGTAACCTTACGGACGTATCAGCCAGTGACCCGCCACGGAGTACGCCATGAGCAGCGCCGCAGCCACCCCCGCCACCGAGGTCATCCTGCCCGGCACCGTCGACCCCGACGGCCTGCAGGTGCGCACCCGCCACCTCCCCCCGCCCGCCACCGGCCAGGTCCTGCTCAGGATGGACGCCACCGGCGTGTCCTTCGCCGAACAGCAGATGCGCCGCGGCAAGTACTACGACCAGCCGCCCTTCCCCTTCGTCCCCGGCTACGACGTCGTCGGCACGGTGGTCGCCACCGGCCCCGGCGTCGACCCCGCCCTGACCGGACGCCGCTTCGCCGCCGTCACCAAGACCGGAGCCTGGGCCAGCCTCCTGCACCTCGACGCCGCCGACCTGGTCCCGGTGCCCGACGGCGTGACGGCCGCCGCCGCCGAGACCGTCGCCGTCAACGGCGTGACGGCCTGGCAGATGCTCCACCGCACCGCCCATGTGCCCCACGGCGCCACGATCGTGGTCCTCGGCGCCAACGGCGGCGTCGGCTCCACCCTCGTCCAACTGGCCCGCCACGCCGGGATGACCGTCATCGGCACCGCCTCCACCCGCCACCACGACACCGTCCGCCGCCTGGGCGCCACCCCCGTCGACTACCGCGACCCCGCCGTGTACCGGCGCATCCGCGACCTCGCCCCGCACGGCGTCGACGCCGTCTTCGACCACGTCGGCGGCCCCGCACTGCAGGACTCCTGGCGCCTGCTGCGCCGCGGCGGAGTGCTGGTCTCCTACGGCACCGCCGCCACCAAGGACGAGGACGGGAACTCGCGGCTGCCCGTGCTGAAGCTGTTCGCCCGGCTCGCCCTGTGGAACCTCCTGCCCAACGGCAGGTCCGCCCACTTCTACAACTTCTGGGCCGGGCGCCGTCGCCCCGAGGCCTTCCGCGCCCGGCTGCGCGAGGACCTCACCCAGGTCCTCGCGCTGCTGGCCGACGGCACGCTCACCGCCCAGGTCGCCGCCGAGTTCCCGCTGCGCGAGGCCGCGGCGGCGCTCGCCCTGGCCGAATCGCGCACCGTCGCGGGCAAGGTCGTCATCGTCCCCTGAACCGGACCGCCGGAACGCCGGAACGCCGGACCGCCGGAACGCCGGAACGCCGGACCGCCGGACCGCCGGACCGCCGGCCGGCCCCGCACCCCCGGGGCGCGGGGCTACCGGGGATGCGGCCGCCGCACTATCGTTAGGTGGCGGAAGCTATCGAAATCCACGCACCGACCTCCGGCGGCGAGCCGGCCCGGCCGGTAGGAGGCACGGTGGCGACACGGATCCCCGCAACCGGCAGCACCGGGCGCCGGCGCCCGACCCGTACCGGCATGGCGGCCGACGACCCCCGCTACAAGTGGGTGGCCCTGTCCAACACCACGCTCGGCACCCTGATCGCCACCGTCAACGCCTCGATCGTCCTGATCTCGCTGCCCGCGATCTTCAACGGCATCGGCCTGGACCCGCTGCAGCCCGGCAACGTCGGCTACCTGCTGTGGATGCTGATGGGCTACATGCTCGTCACCGCCGTCCTGGTCGTCACCCTCGGCAGACTGGGCGACATCCACGGCCGGGTGCGGATCTACAACGCCGGCTTCCTGATCTTCACCCTCACCTCGGTGGCGCTGTCCCTGGACCCGCTGCACGGCGGGCCGGGCGCCCTGTGGCTGATCGGCTGGCGGGTGGTGCAGGCGGTCGGCGGCTCGATGCTGATGGCCAACTCGGCGGCGATCATCACCGACGCGTTCCCCCTGCGCCAGCGCGGCACGGCCCTCGGCGTCAACATCGTCGCGGGCATCGCCGGCTCCTTCGTCGGCCTCGTCCTCGGCGGACTGCTGGCCGAGTGGAACTGGCGCTCGATCTTCTGGGTCAACGTGCCCATCGGCGTCCTCGGCACCGTCTGGGCCTACCGCTCGCTGCGCGAGACCGGCGTGCGCAGGAGCGCCCGGATCGACTGGTGGGGCAACATCACCTTCGGCGTCGGCCTCACCGCCCTGCTCGCCGCGATCACCTACGGCATCCAGCCCTACGGCGGCCACACCATGGGCTGGACCAACCCCTGGGTACTGGCCGGACTCCTCGGCGGCGCCGCGTTGCTGGCCCTCTTCTGCCTCGTCGAAGCCAGGACCGCCGAACCGATGTTCCCGCTCTCCCTCTTCCGCGACCCGGTCTTCGCCGGCGGCAACGCGGCCACCCTGCTGGGCTCCATCGCCCGCGGCGGACTGCAGTTCATGCTGATCATCTGGCTGCAGGGCATCTGGCTGCCGCTGCACGGCTACGACTACGCCGACACCCCGCTGTGGGCCGGCATCTACCTCGTCCCGCTGACCATCGGCTTCCTCGCCGCCGGACCCGTCGCCGGCTACCTCTCCGACCGCGCCGGAGCCCGGCTGTTCGCCGCCGGCGGGCTGGTGGTGATGGCCCTGTCCTTCGCCGGACTCCTCCTGCTGCCCACCGACTTCGGCTACCCCTGGTTCGCGCTCCTGGTCTTCCTCAACGGCCTCGGCGGCGGCCTGTTCGCCGCCCCCAACACCTCACTGATCATGTCCAGCGTGCCCGCCGCGGCCCGCGGCGCCGCCTCCGGCATGAGAGCCACCTTCCAGAACGCCGGCATGGTGCTGTCCATCGGCGTGTTCTTCTCCCTGATGGTGGCCGGCCTGGCCGGCTCCCTGCCGCACACCCTCACCACCGGCCTGACCGCCCAGGGCGTGCCCGCCGCCGACGCCCACGCCATCGCCGCCCTGCCCCCGGTGGGCACCCTGTTCGCCGCCTTCCTCGGCTACAACCCCGTCCGCCAACTCCTCGGCCCCCACGTCCTCGGCCAACTCCCGCCGGCCAACGCCCACACCCTCACCGGCCGGCAGTTCTTCCCGCAACTGATCTCCGGCCCCTTCCACGACGGCCTGGTCGTGGTGTTCTGGCTCGCGATCGCGATGTCCCTGGTCGCCGCGGCCGCCTCCCTGGTCCGCCACCGCACCCCGGACCCGGGCACGAGCACACCCGCCGCCGCCCCGGCCGAGGCGCAAGCACCGTGACCGCCCCCGGCGGCGGCCTGCCTGCCGAAGCCGTCGTCCGCCTGCGCCTGGCGATCGGCCGCCTCCACCGCCAGATGGTCCGCGCCTGCGGCGACCAGGACCTGCCCGCCGCCCAACTCTCCGCCCTGGCCCGCACCGAACAGCACGGCCCGCTGCGCCTGGGGGAACTCGCCGCGCGCGAGGGCGTCGCCGTCCCCTCCATGGTCCGCACCCTCGCCCCGCTGCTCGCCGACGGCTTGATCGCCAAGACCCCCGACCCGCTCGACAAACGCTCCGCCCTGCTCGCCCCCACCCCGCGCGGCCTGGAGACCCTCGACCGCATCCGCCGCGAACGCTCCGCCCTGCTGGCCCGGCGCAGCGCCCGGCTCACCCCCGACCAGTGCCGGCGGCTGGAAGAGGCCCTGCCGCTGCTGGAACTGCTCCTCGACGAACCCGACCCGCCCGGCCCGGCGGACCAGGACAGCCCGGTGGAACTGGACGGCCCGGCGGCCCAGGGCGGCCCGGTGGAACTGGGCGGCCCGACGGGCCAGGACGGCCGGGACCCTCGCCGACCGCCGTCCGACGGCGGCCATCCGCGCACACCCGGCGGCGGCGCCTGAGAAAGTGTTGGGTAAGTGATCAACTTCGGAGTGTGATGCACTTGCGGTGATCTTCGCCGGTCGGGTTTCCGCGAAGATCACCGCCATGTGTGTCTGTTCGTGTAAGCCTTCGTACGACTCGTCGTTGACGGACGCTCAGTGGGCGGTGATTGAGCCGCTGTTGCCGGAGCGGGATCCGCGCCGGGGTGGCCGTCCGCTGAAGTTTTCGCGTCGACTGGTCGTGGACACCGTGCTGTACGTGCTGGT
>NZ_JBEPAK010000374.1:0-4618 GCF_040298565.1 Kitasatospora sp. NPDC001539
ATGCCGGACTGCACGGTCCAGATCCCGGCGGCGTCGGTGGAGGCCAGCAGTGCCTCCAGCAGCGCCAGACCCACTCCCCGGCCCCGGGCGCCGGGGTGGACGTAGACGGAGTGCTCGACCACGCCGGCGTACGCGCACCGGTCCGAGACCGGCGTCACGGCGGCCCAGCCCAGCACCCGGTCGCCGTCGAGCGCGACCAGGCGGTGCTCGGCGAGGCGCGAGGCGTCGAACGCCTCCCAGGCCGGTGCGGCCTGCTCGAAGGTGGCATCGCCGCCGTCGATGCCGGCCTGGTAGATCGCCAGGACCTGGTCGGCGTGCTCGGGCCGCATCCCGGTGACGGTGACCCCGGCGGCGCTCACGCGGCGGCCTCGATGCCGAGTTCGGCGAGCAGGCCGCGGACGCGCTGCTCGATCCGGTCGCGGATCGGGCGCACGGCCTCGACGCCCTGACCGGCCGGGTCCTCCAGCTTCCAGTCCAGGTAGCGCTTGCCGGGGAAGTAGGGGCAGGCGTCGCCGCAGCCCATGGTGATCACCACGTCGGAGGCCTGCACCGCCTCGACGGTCAGCACCTTCGGGACCTCGGCGGAGATGTCGATGCCGACCTCCGCGAGCGCCTCGACCACGGCCGGGTTCACGGTGTCGGCCGGGGCTGAGCCGGCGGAGCGGACCTCGACCCGCCCGCCGCCGAGGCGGGTGAGGAAGGCGGCGGCCATCTGGGAGCGGCCGGCGTTGTGGACGCAGACGAACAGCACGGACGGGACGGCGGGGGAGCTCACGGGTTCATCCTTCGGGCGGGAACAGCGGGACGGGAACAGCGAAACGGGAACAGCCGAACGGGTTCGGCGGGACGGGCTCAGCGGCCGACCGCGGCCGCGTCGCGCCCGCCGCGCGGGACCACGACGTCCTCGGCGGCCGCCGCGGCGGGGCGGCCGAACAGCACGGCGGCCAGCGCGACTCCGGCCACCAGGCCGACGAGTTGGGCGGCGACGAACGGCAGCACCGAGGCCGGGGCGATCCCGGCGAAGGTGTCGGTGAACGCCCGGCCCACCGTGACGGCCGGATTGGCGAACGACGTGCTGGAGGTGAACCAGTACGCGGCGCCGATGTAGGAGGCGACCGCCACGGGGGCGACGTGCGCACGGCCGGTGCGGGCCAGACCGGAGATCAGCAGGATGAGCCCGGTGGTCGCCACGACCTCGCCCAGCCAGAGGTGCGGGGCCCAGCGGTCGTGGGTGGACCAGCGCACCAGCGGCTCGGCGAACACCGCGTCCGCCAGCACCGCTCCGCCGATCGCCCCGGCGATCTGGGCGGGCAGGTAGGCGGCGACCTCGCGCAGGGTCGGGCCCCCACCGCCGCGGCGGCCGGCCCACCAGGCGGCCAGGGTGACGGCGGGGTTGAAGTGCGCCCCGGAAACGGGACCGAGCAGGACGATCAGCACGCCGAGGCCGAAGACGGTGGCCAGCGAGTCGGCGAGCAACTGCACGCCCACGTCCCGGGACAGCCCGGTGGCCTGGATGCCCGAGCCGACCACGACCGCGACCAGCGCGCCGGTGCCGACGAACTCGACCGCGGCCCGACGCCCGAGCGGCGCCACCGCTGTCATCTCGCGCCCCCGGACGGAACGGTGGCGGTGGTGTCCGGGGTCTGGAGCAGGGCCGACAGCCTGGCCAGCGCGGCGGGAAGCACCCAGTAGTAGACCCAGGTGCCGCGCCGCTCGGAGCCGACCAGGCCGGCCTCGCGCAGCACCTTCAAGTGGTGGGAGATGGTCGGCTGGGAGACGTCGAAGGGGCCGGTCAGGTCGCAGACGCAGGCCTCGCCGCCCTCGTGCGAGGCGATCAGGGACAGCAGTCGCAGCCGCACGGGATCCGCCAGGGCCTTGAACATCTTCGCGAGGTCGACCGCGGCCTCCTCGCCCAGGGGCTCGCGGACCATCGGCGAGCAGCAGGCCGCCGGGTCGTCCTGACCGATCACCGGCAGTTCCAGATTCGACATACGTCTATGTTGACAGTCATCTATTCGGAGAGGCAAGCTCGCTTCATAGACCGATATCGAAACAAGCCCTCGGATCGGAGAGCCCGCCATGTCCCGTGTTCAGCTCGCCCTGCGCGTCGCCGACCTCGAAGGCTCCATCGCCTTCTACTCCCGGCTTTTCGGCACCGAGCCGACCAAGCGACGCCCCGGCTACGCGAACTTCGCCATCGCCGAGCCGCCGCTCAAGCTCGTTCTCATCGAGGGCGACGCCGGCGAGGACACCCGCCTGGACCACCTCGGCGTCGAGGTCGCCACCACCGAGCAGGTCGCCGCGGCGACCACCCGCCTCAAGGAAGCGGGCCTGGCCACCTTCGAGGACGGGGGTACCTCCCGGCCGAAGGCTGGGGGCGACACCTCCTGCTGCTACGCGCTGCAGGACAAGGTCTGGGTGCACGGCCCCGGCAAGGAACCCTGGGAGGTCTACGTCGTGAAGGCCGACGCCGACACCCTGGGCAAGAGCGCCGACAGCGCGCCGCAGGCCTGCTGCGGCACCACCGCCTGCCGAACGCCGGACCAGCAGGCCCTCGCCGCGGCCCAGAGCCAGCCCCCCGGCCCGACCGGGGCGAAGGCCGCCGTCTGCGCGTGCGGCAGCTGACGCTGGGCCCGACGCACCGGACGGCCGTGAGCCGGGCGTGCGCGGCGGCGAGGGCGGGGGGAGGGCCGACCGACCGTCAGCCCTCGGCGCCCCTTCCCCCCTTCCGGGGCTGCGCAGGCGGTCGCCACCGTGACGACAGGATCGCCGTCCCCGGCGTCAACGGCGACTCCGTCGACCCCCGGTACAGGCTTCCAGGAGCAGCCGGGGGAGCGGTGCGGAGCGTCGTACGGCGATCGAGGTCGGGAGGGCCAACGGGGTCCGGCAGGGGCGGAAGGCGATCCGGTGGGCGTTGGTCATCCGGGCGTTGGCGGCGTAGACCACCGTCCACATCGGGGTGCCGCTGCCGATCGAGGCCAGGGTGTCCTGGAGGGTGCTGTGGGGCGGACCGGGGAGCGGTCGGAAGCCGGCCTGCGCGCAGGCGTCCATGACCAGGTCCACCAGCGCCGGATGGTTGCGGCGTTCGGTCAACTGCAGGGGCAGTTCAGCGAGTTCACCCAGGTCGAGGTCGGGCTGGGCGGCGAGGGGGTGCCGGGCGGGCAGGGCGATCACCAACTCGTCCTGCCAGACGGGAATGAACCGGAGGTCCGGGTCGTCCTCCGCGACGGCACCGCGGACGAACCCGGCATCGAGGCGGCCGTCGGCCAGCCGGGCGAGCCGCTCCCGCACCGGGGCGGCGTGGAGTTCGACGCGCACGTCGGGGGCCTGTCGCCGGTAGGTGTCAAGGATCAGGTCGAGCCGTTCGCCGAGCCCGGTGATGGTGCCGAGCCGGAGCACGGCGGGTGCGGCCAGCTCGGCGGCGAGGTCGGCGGCGAGGGTGCGGGCTGCGTCCTCGGCGGACAGCACGTCCCTCGCGGCGGGCAGGAAGCGCTCTCCGGCCGGAGTCAGCCGGACGTGGCGGGGGGAGCGGTCGAACAGCTCGACCCTCAACTCCCGCTCCAGGCGGCGGACCTGCTGACTCACTGCGGGCTGGCCGAGCAGCAGCTTCTCGGCGGCCCGGCCGAAGTGCAGTTCCTCGGCGACGGCGACGAAGCAGCGCAGCTGCCGTAGCTCCATGTGGTCCCCCTGCTCGACGTACCGACCGCCCATGGTCCCAGGCCCGCGGGGCGCCCCCGGCGACGCCCCTGCTGCGCCGGGCCGCACCGGCCGACCGGGCGTTCCTGTGGGGGGCGGGGCCGCCCCGGCCCCCACCGCCGTGCCGGGGCCGCCCTGGCCCTCGCCACGGTGCCGGGGCGTCCGTGGAACCGGCCCGCCCCGGCCCGCGCCGATCACCGTCGGGGGCGACGGGCCCCGCCACATTCACCAGCAGGGCCTGGGCCGGCAGGCGGCCGGCCGGTGACCGGCGGGGCGTCAGACCGCGGGCGGCGGAGCAGCCAGCAGGTGGTCCAGGACCCGCCCGAACACGAGGCGCGCGGCCGATGCCACCACCGGGTCGAACAGCCCCGGCAGGCCGGTGATCCGCAGTTCCTCGGTCCAGATCACGGCGCTGCCGCCGCCCACCGGGCGGACCCGGAGTTCGGCGCCGCCCCGGACGACCCGGCCCCGTTTCGCGAGCCGGCACAGTTCCGGTTCGACCAGGGCGACGATTTCCATCGGGTCGTCGAACCGCACCGGTCCGACCCCCGTCCGCGCCAGCACCACGTCCCCCGCCGCCCTGCCGGTGCCGCGTGCCACACCCACGCGGGTGAAGGGCACCCGGTCGCCGTGCCGGGGCCATGCCGTGAGCCGCGCCCAGGCGTCGGACGGCGGGAGCGAGCAGCGACGGGTCAGGGTGAAACGGGCCATGCGCGGCAGCCTAGCCGGGCCGGCGGGCGGGGCGGTCTACCGGTGCAGGGGCGTGCCGTCCGGGGTCTCGCGGTCGGGGCGGGCCGTGAGGGAGGCGGGCGCAGGGATGTGCTCCCGGTCGTCCGGCGGGTAGAACTGCCGGGCCCAGTGCCGCATCGCGCCGATCGGCCCGTCGCCGGCGGCCAGGCGCGGCGGGGAGACGTACCTCTTC
>NZ_JBEPAK010000375.1:0-4614 GCF_040298565.1 Kitasatospora sp. NPDC001539
GACGCCGTAGCCGGCCGAGGAGAGGTAGAAGGGCTGGGAGTTGTTGAAGCCGCCCTCGTTCCAGTTGAAGTCGTTGGCGGTGGTGCACGCCGAGCCGGCCGGTCTGCCGCCGCTGGAGGGCGAGGTGGTCTGGGCGGACGGCGAGCGCTTCGAGGTCCGCTCCGCCGACGCGCTGTAGCCGCCGGTCGGGCCAGTTCGTGCGAGAGCTCGGCGAGGTCGGATCCGCCCGCCATCTCGGTGGTGAGCTGCTCCAGGCCGATCTCCTCGCGCGGGTGGCTGCCCGCCATCCGCCCCCGCTTGAGCAGGGTGAAGTGGTCCCCGACCAGGTAGGCGTGGTGCGGGTTGTGGGTGATCAGGATGACCCCGAGCCCGGCGTCGCGGGCCGCGGTGACGTACTTGAGCACCACCCCGGACTGCTTGACGCCGAGCGCCGCGGTCGGCTCGTCCAGGATGAGCACCCTGGCGCCGAAGTGCACGGCGCGGGCGATCGCCACGCACTGGCGCTGGCCGCCGGAGAGGGTGCCGATCGGCCGGTCGACGTCGTGCAGGTCGATGCCCATCTCGGCGAGCGCCCGGCGGGTGGTGGCCCGCATGCCGTCGGCGTCCAGGCGCAGCCCGCCCCAGCGGCGCATGCCCTGCTCGGAGCCGAGGAAGAAGTTGCGCCAGACGGGCATCAGCGGGACGACGGCGAGGTCCTGGTAGACGGTGGCGATCCCGCGGTCCAGGGCCTGCCGCGGGGACTGGAGGCGGACTTCCTCGCCCCCGATGGTGTAGCTGCCCTCGTCGTGCTGGTGCAGCCCGGAGATGATCTTGATCAGGGTGGACTTGCCGGCCCCGTTGTCGCCCAGCACGCAGCTGATCTCGCCGGCCCGCAGGGTCAGCGAGACGTCCTGCAGCGCGCGGACCGTCCCGTACGTCTTGCCGACGCCTTCGAGCGCCAGGAGCGCCCCGTCCGCCGGTTCCGTGCCCGTCGTTCCCGTGTTCACCGCTCCCGTGTCCGGTCCCGTGTTCACCGCGGCCCCCGTTCCGCCCGGCGCTTGACGTAGGCGTTGAGCAGCGCGGCCAGCAGCAGCATCGCGCCCAGGAAGAACTTGAACCAGTCGGGGTTCCACTGGGCGTAGATGATGCCCTTGCTGGCCATGCCGAAGATCAGCGCGCCGAGCGCGGAGCCGACCACCGAGCCGTAGCCGCCGGTGATCAGGCAGCCGCCGATGACGGCCGCGACGATGTAGATCAGCTCGTTGCCGACGCCCTCACCGGACTGCACGGTGTCGAAGGAGAACAGCAGGTGCTGCCCGAGCACCCAGGCGCCGAAGCCGACGCCGAGGTAGAGCGCGGTCTTGGTCCGCGCCACCGGGACGCCGACCGCCCGGGCGGCCGCCGCGTCGCCGCCGACGGCGAAGATCCAGTTGCCGAAGCGGGTGCGCAGCAGCACCCAGCTGCCGACCACCAGCAGGCCCAGCCACCACCAGACGGTGGCCTTGACCGTCAGTCCGCCGATGTTCACCTCCGAGGCGAACAGCCAGCGGCAGGACGCGTAGCCCTGCATGTCGGCGATCGACTTGGTGGAGACCGTCCCGGAGATCGCCTTGGTGACGCCCAGGTTGGCACCGGTCAGCATCAGGAAGGTGCCCAGGGTGACGATGAAGCTGGGCAGCTTGGTGCGGCCGAGCATCCAGCCGTTGAACCAGCCGATCGCCAGCGCGGTCGCCAGCGAGACCAGCACGCCGACCCACGTGACGGCGGTGAACTGGTACGAGACCATCGAGGAGGTCAGCGCCGCGGTGGTGACCAGCACGCCGGCCGACAGGTCGAACTCGCCGCCGATCATCAGCAGCGAGACCGGCACCGCCATGATCCCGATGGTGGACGCCGCGTAGAGCACGGTGCCCAGCGAGGAGACCCGCAGGAAGGGCTCGGCGACGGCGGCGAAGACCGCGAAGACCGCGACGGCGGCGATCAGCGAGCCGAGCTCCGGGCGGGCGAGCAGCCGCCGCAGCGGCGCCGGGCGGTCCTGGAGCAGGCCGTCCCCGGCGAGGAGGTCGGGGGTGCTCACCTGGTCCCCCTCGCGACGTACTCGGCGAGCGCGTCGGCGTCGTCCTTGGTCAGGATCTGCGGGCCGGTCGCGACCGGCTTGCCGCCGCCCAGCATGTCCAGGTTGGACTTGTACAGCCAGAGCAGGTCGACGCCCTCGTAGCCCTGGAGGTAGGGCTGCTGGTCGACGGCGAAGCCGACGCTGCCGGACTTGAGGCCGGCCACCACCTGCTGGCCGAGGTCGAAGGTGTCCACCTCGACGTTGCGGTGGACGTCCTGGACGGCCTGGAGCCCGGTGGCGGCCATCGGACCGGAGAGGGTGAGGACGGTGTCGATGCCCGGGTCGGACTGCAGCTTGGCGGAGATCGCGGCCCGGGCGTCGGGCATGTCGACGCCGTTGACGTAGAGCACCTGGAACGCGGCGCCGGACTTGGACTGCGCGCCGGAGCAGCGCTGCTCCTGGCCGACGTTGCCCTGCTCGTGGATCACGCAGAGGACGTTCTTGCGGCTGCGGGAGGCCAGCTCCGCGCCGGCGGCCTGCCCGGCCGTGGCCTCGTCCTGGCCGATGTGGGTGAGCGCGCCGAACCTGGCGGAGAACTCCTGGCCGGAGTTGACGGTGATGACCGGGATGCCGGCCGCCTCGGCCTTGCGGAGGACGTCGGCCATGGCGTCGCCCTTGGCGAGGGTGACCAGCAGGCCGTCCACCTTCTGGTCGATGGCCGCCTGGACGAGCTGGACCTGGTTCTGGGTCTGCGCGTCGTTGGAGTACAGGAAGGTGATGTTGTCCTTGGCGGCGGCCTGCTCGGCACCCTTGCGCACGCTGTCCCAGAAGGCGTCGCCGGCGCCCGCGTGGGTCACCATGGCGACCTTCCAGCGCGGGGTGGTGACGGCGCTGCCACCGGCGGCCGCGGCCTTGGCGCGGGCCTCCTCGGCGCGTCTGCCTCCGGTACTGCTGCAACCGGCCGCGGTGACCGCGAGGGCCAGGACGGCGCACACGGGCCAGAAGCGGCGGGACGGGCGAAAGCGGGTTGTGCTCATCCCCATAGTCTCTCTGGCCCGGCCGCGCGGTCTCGCACCGCCTCGCCCAGCGGCGCGGGCGGCGCGGGTTGTAAGGTGCCCGGGGGGACCTTCCTGGTAGTTCGCTGAACATCTGGTCCGGACCACAGCCGTCCGAGTGGCAGACTAAGCGCCGATCCGAAGCTGGAGCATCACCGCAACGTGATGTTCCTCTCAGGTTCCGCACAGATTCGGACGGCAACCGATCACCGGTTCCCAGCCGTCTGATGACATTGACGTGCGTCCGGGCGAGTGGGGCCCGGGCGGCGAGCGATCCGGATACGAGAACTTGATGGAACTGACAGGTACGCCATTCTTCATCCTCACCGTCATCCTGGTGCCGGTGTCCATCGCAGTGGCGTTGCTGTTCTGGGGGAAGGTGCGGGGCCCCCAGCCGGTGCGGGTGCTCCTCCGACTCGTCATGATCATGTTCTGCCAGGTCACGGCCGTCCTGATGGTCTTCGTCATGGTGAACAACGCCAACCTGATCTACGGCAACTGGGACGACCTGCTCGGCACCGGAAACCACGTCCGCGCGGTGCCCTCGGTGCCGCCGGCGGACGCGGGCGGCCGGAACGGCCAGTCCGGGGACGGCGGCAAGCAGCCGCCGAAGGTGCTGCAGAAGTTCGGCGGCGTGAACGACCCGGCGGTGCCCGGTGACGTTCAGAAGACCGAGCTGAAGGGCCAGGTCTCCGGCGTCGACGGCGAGGTGCTGGTCTGGCTGCCGCCGCAGTACAACGACCCGGCGTTCAAGGACAAGAAGTTCCCGGTCGTCGAGTTGATCCCGGGCTACCCCGGCTCCTCCTCCACCTGGTACGGCACCCTCAAGGTGTCCGAGCAGCTCAAGCCGCTGATGCAGCAGGGCAAGGTCGCCCCGTTCATCCTGGTCTCGCCCCGCACCGTGCTGCTGGGCAACCACCAGGACGCCGGCTGCACCGACATCCCCGGCAAGGTCAACGCCGACGCCTGGATCACCCGCGACGTCCCGCAGATGGTGATGGACAACTTCCGCGCGGACCCGTCCTCGGACCGCTGGGCGATCGCCGGGTACTCGGCCGGCGCCCACTGCGCCGCCAAGCTGGCACTGGCCCACCCCAACCGCTACCGGGCCGGCATCGCGATGTCCGGCTACAACGACCCGGCGACCGAGGGGGACTCGCTGGTCGGCAAGGACCCGAAGCTGCGCGAGGCCAACAACCCGGTCAACATCCTCAAGACCGCCCAGCAGCCGCCGAAGGTCGCCCTGCTGGTCAGCGGCGCCAAGGGCGACGGCTACGAGGACGGCCAGGCGATCGCCGCCGCGGCCAAGGACCCGACCAAGGTGCAGGTCGAGGAGAGCACCGGGCCGCACACCACCGAGATGTGGAAGAAGATGGTCCCGAGCGCCTTCGAGTGGCTGACCACGATCATCCCGGTGCAGTGACCTGAGGCACGACCAGGGGCCCGCCGCGAGCGATCGCGGCGGGCCCCCGTCGGTGTCCCCCCGGGCCACCCCGACCCCCCGGCGACCGGGCGACCGGCGCC
>NZ_JBEPAK010000376.1:0-4586 GCF_040298565.1 Kitasatospora sp. NPDC001539
TACGCGGCAACAGCTCGCTGCCGCAACTCGGGCGGGTACTTCATCGGTGCAGCCATGGCAAAGGCTCCCTTCTCACGGCCCATCAGGCCATGTCCAGCAACCTTCCGCACCTCGGGGGAACCTCAGCCCAGGCCGGCGCCTGCAGGCAGGTGACCGCGGCCAGGACAGGGCCGAGCAGGGGGATGGGCACACCCACGGGTATGCGAGGACGTCTTGCCATGCAGCTTCCCTCCCCGAAACAGGCAGCCTCGTGCGGGAGCAGGTCCTCCCGGACGTAGGCGATGGAGTCTGCCTCTCTGACACGGTAGGAACCATCCACCGAGGGCTGTATCACCCGAACGGGCGGGGGCCGCTCGGGCACCAAGCACATGCGCGGCAGGCGCACGCCCCGCTCGCGAACGGCGGTCGAACGTCATGCCGCAACCGTGTGCGAATGCCGACTCACCGTTCGGTGATGCGATCGCCACTCGCAACACGCTGACTTGACAGGCGGAAGAACGATGACCGCGAGTCGGCGCCTCATCTGGTCGCGCGTCGCCGAGCAGCCGACGCCCTTGTCCACCTGCTGACCGCGACGACGCTGGACACCGCAGCGCTTCGCCGGGCGCCCCGACGACGTCCTTGCCCCGCACCCGCGCCCGCTTCCCCGTCTTCGTCCGGCGCCGCTCCACGTTCTCGGCCGCGATCCCGGACAGCGCCTCGGTGTCACGCTCACCGCCGGGCCCAGGGCCGGGCAGGCGGGCTCGTGCCAGGTCGTCCGGACGACAGGCCACCATGTGTCAGCTGCTCGCTCGACCAGGTCCGGCAGCACGCGCCGCCGCCCGCCCGGGCCGGGGCCGGCGGCCATCCGGCGCGGCGGGAACGGACGCGGTGGGCACGCACGGGCCAGCGGCGACGGCGGCGCCTGATTATGGGTTTCGTCATGTCGCAGGCTCTGCCCAACCAACTACGCGCCATCGCGCCGAACCCCTCCGCCACCCGGACGGAGTACCGCAGTGCGTTCTCACCGGCCGCTGACCTGCGACGACACCCGAGGCGAAACTCACCGGCTGCCCGAGGCGAAACCCTCCAGCGCAGCTGGCGTCGAAGGCGGCCCAGGTTCGACGGCCGGAAAGCAGTGAGGGTGGGCGCAGGCACGCGCAGGGCGGGCGCCCCGGCCGAACCGCGGCACAGTGGAACGGCCCGCCGGTCGGCCGCAGGGGGGGCAGGGCCCGACAACGGACCGGCGGAGCGAACCCGCGTTTCTAGCCGCGGCTTCTGTTCACGGCCACAGACTATGAGTAACAGTAAGGTTCGCATCGGCCAAGTTAGTCCCCAAGTAATCGCGACTGGGCACAAATATCTGCCAATTTCCTCCTCCCCGGCCTCCTTCTATCGCATGCGCTGCCAGTGGGGAAACATTGTCAAGTGGCTGGGTGGTGCAGTCCGATCCGTGGAACAACAACAGCCTCGGCGAGACGACAACGGATTCGTCGTTCAGCAGATTTAGCCCCACGCTAAGGGTTGCTTTGACTTCATCATCCGCACAGGTCGATACTACGAATGACGCATGGCTCTTCGTCATTTCGTGAGTAAGGACTATCTGATGGTGGAATGGAGTTTTCTGGTCATGGTAGGTCGGGTCAGGAAGACTGGGCCCGTCTTCCGCTTGCACCCACCCGTCGAGAACTATGATGTGATCGACCGCTGCTTCCGCCGGAACCGTCATACCGACAAACGGCACGGGCGCCAGTAGAACTGCCACGGCTATGATATTTCTGAGTTTCATCTTGAGCCTCACATGAGCTTCTCAAGCAATGAAGACATGTCGCCCGCAACACAGCTAAACCCATACCACCAGAGTCCCTCCAGGGCAGACCTTCCGCACCTCGAAGGAGCCCGAGCGGGGCGCTCGCAGGTTGAAGGCCGACGTGGCATAGCAAGCACTTCTCAACGCGGCTACAAAATGTGAGATATGGCTCGGGGGGCGCGGAGGTGCCAGCGGAGGCCCGGATCCCCTGCATGCCGAGGTGCTGGGCGAGTGCCAGGCGCAGGCGTCCGGTCTCGGTCAGCGGTGCGTTACGGGTGTGGCATGAGCGCCTTTCTGGAGCCGGTGCAGATATCGCAATCCACACCGAGCCAGAAGGCCCTCATTAATTTCAAGATCGCCAGGCCGTGAACCCCGTCACCGACCTCCGCGGTCAGAACAGACGATCCGTCCCCGCCCGCGTGGCAGCCACGCCCTTGTCAGACGACTATCCCGGGGGGCCTCGGCGGTTAGTGCGAGGGCGCCTATAGATGGAAACGATTTTACCGGGCTTGTCAGCGTTCCATTCATTTCGAGTACTACGTCGACGGATCCTCCGATTCGAGCTGTGACCGTCTTCGCGCGATTATGTCGTTGTGCAGGGCCTGATATTTTCTTGACCAGGGTGTCGAGATTGACGGCAGAACTGTTTGATCCCGTCATCGCTTGCCTCCCGGTGAGAGATGCGCGGCCTTAGGTGCGAAAACGAAGAGTCGGCAACGCACCTCCCCGTAAGGAGACCCGGGACGGGCCGTTCCCGGCCGTGCAAGACCACGGCCGGGGCTGGACGGGGCGTCAGAGCGCCGTGATGCTCCCGTCAGGGCCGGGCGTGGGTGCCGGTCAGCAGTTCCGCCGGAGACGGCGGCGCACGGCGCCATGGGGGCGAGCAGTCGGTCGTCGTCGGCCTCGGCGGTGTCGTACTCGGCGGTCACCAGGACTGCCGGCTCCGGCTCGGGCGGGCGTGGCTTGGCGCGCCGGGGCGACCCGCTCGGCCGCGCGCACACCACCGTCGTGCCGCAGCCACCGCAGGTGCAGACCCGCGGCGCCGCCTTGCCACGAGGACGCCGATGCCTCCCCGGACCCTTTTCGTCCGTCCATCCCATGCCGTACCCAACGACCGGCCGGACGGGAGCGGCACGCCCGGCGGCCCATCGCCTGCTACCAGGCCACGGAGGTCGCGGCCGGCTGGGTGCCCTGGGGCGGGCCGAGGCCGGGTATCAGTGCCGGCCGACCCGCAGGGGGGTGCCTGGGCCGCCCGGAGCCGTGGGGGGTGTACGAGCCGAGCCACAGGAGGAGGAAGGCATCCGCCGCGCGCCCTGATGGAGGCGCTCGCCCGGTTCAACGACCGTGACGGCAGGACACCCTCCTGCCCTATCACCCAACCACCGCCGTGGCCGCGGCGCTCGTCCGACTGGCCGACGATCCCTGGCTCGGCCTCACCAGCGAGCAGCGGGAGTATCTGACCGCTGTCGCCGCCGCTCTCGACCTGGACACGGTGGAAGACCTCATGAAGCTGATGAGGTGTCGAGTGTCGTCGATTTAGAAAACACCTCATTTGGGAGTCTGCGGGTGCAGATGATGGCTGCTGCGATGCTGGCGAAGGCGGCGAAGTGGCCGGCCTTTCGCTCGTAACGGCGGTGGAGTCGGCGGAAGCCGCCGAGCCAGGCCACGGTTCGTTCGATGACCCAGCGGTGCCGACCGAGACGGTTGGAGGTCTCGATTCCGCGGCGGGCGATGCGGGCGGGGATTTGTCGGCGGCGTAGGTATGAGCGGATGAAGCGGTGGTCGTAGGCTTTGTCGCCGTGCAGCTTGCCGGGTCGGCGCCGCCTGGGGCCGCGCCGTGAGCGGATCGGCGGGATGGCGTCGACGAGCGGGACCAGGGCCTGGCTGTCGTGGACGTTGGCCCCGGAGATTGCGAGCGACAGGGGTAAACCGGTGCGTTCGGTGAGCAGGTGGATCTTCGACCCGTGCTTGCCCCGATCGACAGGATTCGGACCTGTCAGCTCCCCCTTTTCAGGCAAGGCATGAAGTTACGGGCTGATCGGATTTGTCGAGAGGATGTCGATGCTGATGGTGGCCTTGTAGGTGCGTCGGTCGACGCGAAGGCTCTTGTAGGCGTATCGGGACAGGGGACGCTTGACGGCTCGGGGACTCGTGCGTTGGCGGCGGGCGGGCATGAGGTTGTCCAGGACGGCACGACCGATGGCGCCGATCAGGTCGATGGTGGTGTCGGCGATGACGTTCGCGGCCTGGATGACCTGATCGCGGGCGGCTCGGAGGGCGACGGAGAAGCTGGCGCGGTCCGGATCGGTGCCGGCCGTGGCCATGGTGGCGTCCGCGATGGCGACGCGAATCGCCTGGTAGGCGGTCAGGATGAGGTTCCCCCGAGGTGCGGAAGGTTGCTTGACATGGCCTGATGGGCCGTGAGAAGGGAGCCTTTGCCATGGCTGCACCGATGAAGTACCCGCCCGAGTTGCGGCAGCGAGCTGTTGCCGCGTACCGGGCCGCCGATCCGAAGCCGGTGATCCGGCAGATGGCCCGCGATCTGGGGGTGCACCACGAGGCCCTGCGGAACTGGATCCGCCAGGACGAGGCGGACCGGGGCGAGCTCGACGACCGGCTCACCACGGCCGAGAAGGAGGAGCTGGCCGCTCTGCGCAAGGAGAACGCCGAGCTGCGGCGCTCGTGCGAGATCCTCAAGGCCGCCTCGGCTTTTTTCGCCCAGGAGCTCGACCCGACCCGGCGACGGTACTGAAGCTCATCGACGAGCACCAGGACCGCTTCGGGGCCGAGCCCGTCC
>NZ_JBEPAK010000377.1:0-4559 GCF_040298565.1 Kitasatospora sp. NPDC001539
GGGGGCGGGCTCTGTTCACGACCCACCCCCCGTGGCTTTGCCGGGGGGTGACTCCGGGGGGGGGGGGGGGGTGGGGCCCCCCCCGCCCCTCGTTCACGTCCGCAGAGCTCACTCGGTCGGGGTGCCGGCGCGCACGTCGGCCGCCTCGACCTCCTCGCGGGTGATGCCCAGCAGGTAGAGCACGGTGTCCAGGAACGGCACGTTCACCGCCGTGTGGGCCGCCTCGCGCACCACCGGCTTGGCGTTGAACGCCACCCCGAGACCGGCCGCGTTCAGCATGTCGAGGTCGTTGGCGCCGTCCCCGATCGCCACCGTCTGCTCCAGCGGCACCTTCGCCTGCTCGGCGAAACGGGCCAGCCAGCGGGCCTTGCCGGCCCGGTCCACGATCTCGCCGACCACCCGGCCGGTGAACTTCCCGTCCACCACCTCCAGGGTGTTGGCCGCCGCGAAGTCCAGCCCCAGCAGCTCCACCAGGTGGTCGGTCACCTGGGTGAACCCGCCGGAGACCACCGCCACCTGGAAGCCCAGCCGCTGGAGCGTACGGATCAGGGTGCGCGCACCCGGGGTGAGCCGGACCTCGGCGCGGACCTTGTCGGTCACCGACGCGTCCAGCCCCGCCAGCAGCGCCACCCGGGCGCGCAGCGACTCGGCGAAGTCCAGCTCCCCGCGCATCGCCGCCGCCGTCACCTCGGCGACCTTCTCCTCGCAGCCCGCGTGGGCGGCGAACAGCTCGATCACCTCGTCCTGGATGAGCGTGGAGTCCACGTCCATCACCACCAGGCGCTTCGCCCGGCGCTCCAACCCGGCCGCCACCACCGCGACGTCCACCCGCTGGGCGGCCGCCTCCTGGGCCAGCTCGGCCCGCAACTCCTCGGTGGCCACGCCGGAGACGGCCAGCTCGACCGCCGTCACCGGGTACTTGGCGAGTCGGCAGACACGGTCGATGTTGCCGCCGGCCGCGGTGATCCGGGAGGTCAGCGCGGAGACGGCGGAGGCCGTCAGCGGGTTGCCGAGCACCGTCACGTGCGAACGGCCCTCGCGGCGCGGCCGGTTGTCGCCGATGCCGGAGAGGATCTCGGCCTGGAGCTTCTGCTCGTCCGCCCAGCGGTGCACGGTGGCCCGCAGGCCGCCCTCGGCACCGGGCGCGGAGGGCGGGGTGACCAGGGCGCACAGCGTGATGCGGCCACGGGTGACGACCTGCTCGATGTCGATCACGTCGACGCCGAAGCCGGCCAGGGTGGCGAAGAGGCCGGCGGTGATGCCGGGGCGGTCCTTGCCGAACACCTTGACGAGCAGGGTGCGCTCGTCCGCGGTCCGGGGCTGGGCGGCGGGGAGGGGCTCAGCGGCCAGGGGCGATGCGTTCATGGTGAGTCCCACGCTACCCGTCGGCCGCGGCGCGACGGGCACCCGTCCACCTCCCGGGACACCGGTGCACCCCGGTCCGGTAGCAGCCTGGTCACAGTCACCCGGGGTGACTTTCACCGGCGGACGGCGGGCTGGAATGATTCCCCCCGTCAGTCAGAGGAACAGCGCACCCCCGGCCGGGGGCCACAATTCGGGGGAACCGAGAGAGCGGGGCAGGCGAGCAGTGCCGCAACTCGTCATTGAGATCAACGGACAGCAGCGGACCCTCGAGCCCGGGCGGTCCTACACCATCGGGCGCAACCCGCAGTCGGACTTCACGTTCGACGACGCCAGGGTGTCCTGGCAGCACGGGACCATCAGCTTCAACGGCAGCGGCTGGCTGCTGGACGACCACGGCAGCACCAACGGCACGTACGTGGCCGGCGCCCGCACCCTGCAGGCCCAGCTGTACCCCGGCGCCGTGGTGAACCTGGGCAACCCGGAGAACGGCCCCCGGCTCGCCTTCTCGGCGCCCGTCGCCGCGCCCGCCCCGCAGCCCTCCCCGGTGCACGACGCCGCCACCGCCCGCGGCCCCGTCCCGACGCCGCACCCGGCCGCGCCGCAGCCGGCCTGGCCGGGGCAGGACCCGTACCAGCAGCAGGCCTGGCCGGGCCAGCAGCCGCCGCCGCAGCAGTACGTGCCGCAGCAGCAGTACGCCCCCCAGCCGCAGCACGCGCCGCAGCCCCAGCCGCAGCACGGCGGATTCCCGCAGCAGCAGGGCTTCCAGCCGGCGCCGCAGCACGGCGACGGCGGCGGCCCGCAGCCCACGGTGATCCGCAACCTGACGGCCGGCATGCGCACCGTCAGGATCGGCCGTGCGCTGGACAACGACATCGTGGTGTCCGACCTCCAGGTCTCCCGCCACCACGCCGAGCTGCGCCAGCTGCCGGACGGCCGCTACGAGATCGTCGACCTCGGCAGCCACAACGGCATCTTCCTCAACGGACAGCGGGTCCAGCGCCAGCTGATGGGGCCGCAGGACCGGCTGACCGTCGGCCACTCGAGCTTCGTCCTGGTCGGCGACCAGCTGCAGGAGTTCGTCGACACCGGCGCGGTCTCCTTCTCCGCCCGCCACCTCACCGTCGAGGTCGAGCACAAGGGCGCCAAGAAGATCCTGCTCAACGACGTCAGCTTCGGCGTCCCGGAGAAGTCCCTGGTCGCCGTCATCGGCCCGTCCGGCTCCGGCAAGTCGACCCTGCTGCGCGCCCTCACCGGCTACCGCCCGGCCGACCGCGGCGAGGTGCTGTACGACGGCCGGAACCTCTACAAGCAGTTCGCCGAACTCCGCTCCCGCATCGGCCTGGTGCCGCAGTCGGAGATCCTGCACCGCGAGCTGACCGTCCGCACCGGCCTCAAGTACGCGGCCCGGCTGCGCTTCCCCGGCGACACCGAGGCCAGCGAGCGCGCGGCCCGGATCGACGAGGTGCTCTACGAGCTGCGCCTGGACAAGCGCGCCGACAACAAGATCACCGCACTCTCCGGCGGCCAGCAGAAGCGCGTCTCGGTCGCCCTGGAACTGCTCACCAAGCCCTCGCTGATCTTCCTGGACGAGCCCACCTCGGGCCTCGACCCGGGCATGGACCGCGAGGTCATGCAGATGCTGCGCGGCCTGGCCGACGACGGCCGCACGATCCTGGTCGTCACCCACTCGGTGGCCGAACTGGCCCTGTGCGACCGGCTGCTGGTGATGGCGCCGGGCGGCTCGGTGGCCTACTTCGGCCCGCCGGACGAGGCGCTGCACTTCTTCGGGTACGAGACCTGGGCGGACGTCTTCCAGGCCTTCGAGAACTACCCGGACCACGACTGGGCCGGCCGCTACCGCGGGTCCGTGCACTACCAGCAGTACTCCGCCCCGACCGTCGAGGCGGGCGAGGTGCAGCACGCCCAGGTCTCCCAGGAGGCGATCCGCCCGCCCAAGCCGCAGAGCTGGGGCTCGCAGCTGTGGACCCTGATGCGCCGCTACATGTCGGTGCTCGCATCGGACCGCGGCTTCCTGGCACTGTCCGTGCTGCTGCCGGCGGTGATCGGCGCGGTCAGCGTGCTCATCCCCAACGAACCGGGGCTCGCACCCAACCCGAAGACCCAGCTCCACCTCAACAACGGGGCCGCGACGATCCTGCTGATCCTGGCGATCGGCGCCTGCTTCTCCGGGGCGGCCAACTCCGTCCGAGAGTTGATCAAGGAGCGGGCGATCTACGAGCGAGAACGGGCCACCGGCCTGTCCCGCTCGGCGTACATGATGTCCAAGATCATCGTGCTGGGCATCTTCTCGGTGATCCAGGGCGCGATCATCTCCGCCGTCGGCTTCCTGCCGCGCAAGCTCCCCGAGCACGGCCTGCTGGTCCAGAACACCCCGATCATCGAGATGACGATCGGCATGATCCTGCTGAGCTTCGCCGCGATGATGTTCGGCCTGATGATCTCCGCGCTCGTCAAGACCGCCGAGAAGACCATGCCGCTGCTGGTCATGTTCGCCATCGTCCAGGTCGTCTTCACCGGCTGCCTCTTCCAGATCTTCGGCAAGCCCGGCCTGGAGCAGGTCGCCTGGCTGATGCCCGCCCGCTGGGGCACCGGCATCGTCTCCACCACGCTCGACCTGTCGCACCTGATGGGCCCCTGGAACAAGGACTTCCAGAACCCCGAGTACGACCCGCTGTGGACGCACTCCGTCGCCCAGTGGTCGATCGACGCCGGCGTGCTGATCGCCATCTCCGTCGTGATCGGCGTGATCGTGACCCGGCTGCAGCGCCGGCACGAGCCCGAGGTCATGCAGAAGGGCTGACGGCCGACCGGGCCACAGGGCGCTCTTCCCACCTGGGGGAGCGCCCTGCTGTTAGTCGCCCGCTCGCCTCCGGGGCGCTCTGCTACTCGCCCGCTCGCCTCCGGGGCGCTCTGCTACTCGCCCGCTCGCCTCCGGGGCGCTCTTGTCCGGTGCCGACGGTCGGCGCTCCAAGGCCCCTCGTCCCTCGGGGCCTCCCTGCTACTCGCCCGCTCGCCTCCGGGGCGCTCTTGTCCGGTGCCGACGGTCGGCGCTCCAAGGCCCTCGTTCCTCGGGCCTCCTCGCTTCTTCCTTTCGGCACCGGCGCGCCCCTTCGACTCGGGGCGGGGGTGGCCAATCAGCAAAGGGGGGGACGGTAGGGACGGGGGCGGGGGGC
>NZ_JBEPAK010000378.1:0-4557 GCF_040298565.1 Kitasatospora sp. NPDC001539
GCAGCGTCCGGGTGGTCTCGGCGGGCAGTACGAGCCGTAGCGTGCCGCCGTGGCGGCGTCGGCGAGCACCCGGGCCAGGGCGGGGCGCGGGATGCCGTTGTTGGAGGGCGCGTCGCCCATCCGGGGCTGGGGGATCCGGGCGAGGGTGGCGCCGGCCGGGTCGCAGATGGTCAGCACCTCCCACTCGAAGCCGACGGCGAGGCACTCCGCGAGCACGCCGATCTCGCGCATCACGTGGAGGGCGTTGGAGGGCTGGATGATGCCGACGCCGAGCGCCTCCAGCCGGTCGCGCAGCTCGGCGACCTGGACGTGGTGGCCGCGGCGGGCGAGGGCGGTGGCGAGGGTGAGGCCGCCGATCCCGCCGCCGTGGACGAGGACGCGCAAGGGTGTGGTCATGGGGCGACTCCGGTACGGGGGAGGGGGTTTCAGCCGGCGGGGGCGACGGCGGCGAGGTCCATCAGGTGGTCGACCAGGGCGAGCAGCAGGTCGCGCCCGAAGTCGCGCTCGCGGACGTCGCCGATCAGCATCGGCACCTGCGGGTCGAGGTCGAGTGCGGCCCGGATCTCGTCCGGGGTGCGGGTGTTGTGGTGGTGGAAGCAGTTGATCGCCACCACGAAGGGGATGCCCCGGCTCTCGAAGAAGTCGATGGACGCGAAACTGGTGTCCAGCCGCCGGGTGTCGGCGATGACGATCCCGCCGAGGGCGCCGTTGACCAGGTCGTTCCACATGAACCAGAACCGTTCCTGCCCGGGCGTGCCGAACAGGTAGACCACCAGCTCGGGGCTGACGGTGATCCGGCCGAAGTCCAGGGCGACGGTCGTGGTGTCCTTCTGGTCGACCCCGGCCAGGTCGTCCACGCCGACGCTGGCCGTGGTCAGGTACTCCTCGGTGCGCAGCGGGGCGACCTCGCTGACCGAGCCGACCAGGGTGGTCTTGCCGACGCCGAAGCCGCCGGCGATGAGGATCTTGACGGCGGCCGGGGCGGCGCCGATCCCGTCAACGGAACTGCTGGAGTGGGGCGTTGCCATGTTCAGAGTCTCCGGAGTCCTTCGCGTACGGCCGTGAGCAGGCCGAGGTCCACGCCCCCGGCGGCGCGGGCCACCGACAGCGGCGCCCGGGCCTTCAGCAGGCCCTGGGCGACGAGGTCGCCCAGCAGGATCTTGGTGACCGAGACCGGGAGGTCCAGGCCGGCCGCCACCTCGGCGACGGCCGCCGGGCGCCGGCAGCGGTCGAGGATCAGCCGGTGCTCGGGCTGGAGGCCGCGGGCGCCGGCGCGGCTGCCCCGCGCCAGGGCCGCGTCGGCCTCCTCGTCGACCGTGGTGAGCACGGTGATCAGGGTGAGGTCGTCACGCTCGGGTGCCGTCCGGCCCCGGGTGATGGTGTACGGGCGCACCATGACGCCCGTCTCGTCCTCCGCCTCGGGGTCCTCCAGTTCGCTCCAGTGCGGCACCCGGCCGCGAACCCAGCCGTCCCCCGGCTCGCCGTACGGGCCCACGCGGCGTCAGCCCCGGTTCCGGCTGGCGAAGACGTCGAAGGAGGCGGGCGCTCCCTCGGCGCGGACCGGCGTGGTCATCTTCTGGCCGACCTGCTGCACCAGGGTGTGCATGGCGACGGACATCACCTCGGCGTCCACCTCCTGGGAGGCGACCACGGCCAGGTGGGTGCCCTGCGCGGCGGCGATGACGAACAGCCAGCACTCGGCGAGCTCGACGATCACCTGGTGCACCGGGCCGCCGTCGAAGAGCTGGCCGACGCCGCGGGCGAGCGACTGCTGACCGGTCGCGACGGCGGCCAGGCGCTCGGCGTCGGCCCGTTCGATGGTCCGGGAGTGGCTGACCACGAGGCCGTCATCGGAGAGCAGGACGGCGTTGCGGGTCCCGGGCACCGAGTCGACGAGTCCGTCCAGCAGCCAGTCCAGGTCCTGGTGGGTGGCGGTCGTGCGGTTCATGACTGGTCATCCGTTCGTGTCGTTCGGGGTTCCGCAGCCGGCAGGGCCCAGGGGGACGGGGCGGACGCGGAGGCGGGGGGACCGGCGGGTGTGCCGGGGGGAGCCGACGGGGCGGCGGTGGCGGCCCGGGGCAGCGGGTGCTCACCGCTGTCCTGGGCCCGGGCGGCGCGGGACTGGCGCTGGAAGGCGCCGATGGTCGCGCCCGAGCGGCGCACCGGCCGCCCGGAGCGCTCCGGCTGGTCGGGCCGGTGGAACGGGTCGGCGGCGGGCTGCCCGGAAGCGGGTTGACCGGCGGTCGGGTCGACCCACTGCGGGCGGGGCGGCGGCACGCGCAGCTCGGCGGCCAGGCTGGCCTGGCGGACCCGCTGCGGCAGCGGCGGCTGGCCGCCCTCCACCGGGCTCACCGGCACGGCGGAGGCGTACTCCCGGCGCCGGCGCCGCTCGGCCAGCCGGTAGTGGTCGGCCGGGCGGTACTGCTCGTCGGCGTACGGCGCCTCCGCCTCGGTGACCCGGGCGTAGGCGATGTCCGGGTAGGCGGGGGTGTCCGGTGCGGGCGGGGCGGCGTCCGGCGCGGGCTGGGTGGTGCCCGGCACCGGCTGGACGGTCGGGGCCTGGGCATACCCCGCCTGGACGGTCGGGGCCTGGGCATACGCCGGCTGGGCGTGCGCCGGCTGGGCCTCGTAGGCGGGTGACGAGTCGGTGGCGGAGCCGTGCTCGATGGGCTGCTCGTGCGGGTGCCCGTACGGCTGCTGCCCGTAGGCCTGCTCCGGTACCGGCTGGCCCTGCACGGCCCGCTCCGCCGACGCCTGCTCGACGAACGGCCGCTCCGCGAACGCCTGGTCCGCGAACGCCTGGTCCTGGAAGGGCGGCTCCGGGAGGGGCGGCTCCTGGAAGGGCGGCGCGACGTGCCCGGCGGCCGACGGGAAGGACGCCGCCGGCCCGAAGGCGTCCACCGGCGCGACCGGCGGTCCCACCGGCAGGGCGGGTTGCGGTGCTTCGTCGGAGGCGGACCGCAGCGCCCGGCGGGAGCGCCGGACGAGCGGGATCGGTTCGACGGGCGCGGCGTCCGGCAGTCCGGTGTCGCCGTCGATGACCAGCTCGTCCGGGACGAGCACGACCACCCGGGTCCCGCCGAAGGCCGACGGCCGGAACTCGATCTTCAGCCCGGTGAGCGAGGCGAGCCGCGCGACGACGTAGAAGCCGAGCCGGATGTCGTCGGCCCGGGCCAGCACGTCGGTGCGCGGCGGCCGGCTCATCAGCTCGTTGGCCGCGTCGTACTGGTCCGGGTCCATGCCCAGACCCCGGTCCTCGATCTCGACCGCGAGCCCGCGCCCGACCATGGCGGCCCGGACCTCCACCGGCGTGGGCGGCTTGGAGAAGGTGGTGGCGTTCTCCATCAGCTCGGCCAGCACGTGCGCGACCGGTCCGACGGCCCGCTCGGAGAGCCACGGGTGGCCCTCGACGTCGATCATGATCCGGCGGTAGTCCTGCACCTCGCCCTGGGCGGAGCGCAGCACGTCCAGCAGCGGGACGGGCTTGCGCCAGCGGCGCTGCGGCTGGCCGCCGGCCATGATGACGAGGTTCTCCTCGTAGCGGCGCAGGCGGGCGGTGAGGTGGTCGAGGTCGAACAGGCCCTCCAGCACCTCCGGGTCCTCGTGCCGGCGCTCCAGCTCGTCCAGCTTGCGCAGCTGGCGGCCGATCAGCAGCTGGGTGCGGCGGGCGATGCGCTGGAGCAGCCGCTCGAAGCCGCGGTGCTGCTCGGCCTGCCGGACGGCGGCCTCCAGGGCGGCGGAGCGGGCCAGGTTGAGCGACTGGCCGAGCCGGGCGAGCTCGTCGGTGCCGTTGCCGTGGGCGCCGGTGGTGACGGCCCGGGTCTCGGCCTCGACGTCGACCTGCTCGCCGCGGCCGAGGCGGTCGACCACCTCGGGCAGGGTGCGCTCCATCTCCTCGGCCTGGGTCTGCACCTCCTTGATCCGGCGCCGCAGCGAGCGGCTGATCCGCCAGGAGGCGATGACGACGGCGACGACGGCGATCAGGCCGACGACGGTGGTCAGCACGACCCGGGTGAGCAGGTCGAGGATGGTGCCCTTGCCGACCTCGACGATGGCGCTGGTGCGGGTCTCGATCGCCTTGACCAGCTGCGGATTGAGCTGGTCGACGGCCTGGCGCCACTGGTCCTGGGCGGCCGGCAGCCGGACGGTGCCGTTGGCGTCGGCGGCGGTCGGCCTGGTGAGCTGCTGCTCGACGGCGGCCTTGGCCTGCCAGGCCGGACCGTTCATCAGGTCGTGCCAGGCGCCGGCCTCGCCGTCCGGGACGTAGGGGACGACCTGGACGGTGAACAGGTGGTCCTGGGCCCCGATCAGCTGCTGGACCTGCTGGTAGTCGGCCGTGCTGAGGCGCCCGGCGGGCCAGCCGCGGGCCAGGATCGCGTCCTCGCGGGCCAGCATCTCCTTGGCCCAGAAGGAGTTGACCAGGGTCTTGGAGACCCAGGTGACCTCGCCGGCGTCGACGTGGCTGAGCGCGGTGAACAGCCTCAGGTCGACGCTGATCAGGTCGGTGTAGTAGGCGAACACCGTCTGCTGGTCGATCGCGCCGCGGTCGACCGCGGC
>NZ_JBEPAK010000379.1:0-4555 GCF_040298565.1 Kitasatospora sp. NPDC001539
AGCACCCGGGGCCGGGCCTCCGGCGTTCCCCGGGGGCGTTCGCGGCGCTTCCGGTGCGGCTTCCCGTGTGCTTCCGGTGGGCGTTCGGCGGGCTTTCGGCGGGCGGGGAACGTGGCGAAATGTCAGAGTTGGTGAGGTTTGCGATATAGCTGGAGCCGTACGACGGGAGATGCGCCCCCATGCCTGACACTCCGACGCCCGCGACCCTGCACAAGAACCCCGGCGGCACCCACACCCCCGGCCCGCCCGGTGCCAGGCCCGGCCCCGGGCCGGGCGGCGGCGGGGAGGGCGGCCGGTCGACCGGCGAGCGCGGCCGGACGGCGCTGGCCGTCGGGGTGGTCGAGAAGATCGCCGGGATGGCGGCCCGGGAGATCTCCGGCATCCACGCCCTGGGCTCCGGGCTGGCGCGCACCTTCGGGGCCATGCGGGACCGGGTGCCCGGTGGGAAGTCCAGCGTCGGGCGCGGGATCAAGGCCGAGGTCGGCGAGAAGCAGACGGCGATCGACATCGCCCTGGTGGTCGAGTACGGCGTGGTGATCCCCGATCTCGCGCGGCAGGTGCGGGAGAACATCATCGGCGCGGTGGAGCGGATGACCGGGCTGGAGGTCGTCGAGGTGAACATCGCCGTCAACGACGTCCACCTTCCGGACGAACCGGAGTTCGAGGAGGAAGAGGAGCCGGTGGCAGCACCGGGGCAGCGGCCCAGGCTCAAGTAGGCCGGATCCGAGGAGGCCGGAACCCGGGAGGCCCGAGCCCAGCAGGCCCGGGGCCCGAAGGCCCGAGGTCGGGCGGCTCCGCCGGCCGGCGGGCCTCGGCCGCGGCGTTCGGGGTACGCGAGGGCGTGACGGAGACGAGGGAGTAGCGGATGAACCTGGCCATGGTCGGCCTCGTGGTGGGCATGGCCCTCGGCTTCGCCGGGTACTTCGGCGGGTTCGCGGCGTTCCTGCTGGTGGCGGCGCTGGGGCTGGTCGGCTTCGTGGTCGGGCGGCTGCTGGAGGGCGACATCGAGCTGGGCGACCTCGGGGACCTGCTCCGCGGTCGGGACCGGCGGCGCTGATGGCGGCCCCGGATGCCGCGACCGCCCGCGCCGCCGTCGTCCCGGCCCGGCGGGGGCGGTTGCGGGTCGCGGACCGCGTCTACGCGCGGATCGCCGACCAGGCCGTGCGCGAGGTGCTCGCCGGGGTGTGGGCCGGGAGGTCGACGAAGGGCGCGCCGCCGCGGGTGTCGGTGGCCGTGCCGGGCAGCACGGTGACCGTTCGGGTGACCGTCGAGCTGCCGTTCCCGGCGGACCTCGCGGGGCTCGCCGCCGCACTGCGGGAGCGGGTGGGCGACCGGGTGGCGGCGCTGACCGGGAGCAGGGTGTCCGACGTGGTCGTCGTGGTCGAGAAGTTGGTCGCCGGGGGAGCGTGGTGAGCGAGGAGGGGGCGGGGGAGCCGTCGCCGGCCGCGGGGAGGACCCGGCGGCTGCGGGCGACCCGGGCCGGGGCGGCCGCGGTGGTCGCCACGGTGGTGCTGGTGGTGGCGGGGGCGCTGCTGTACGACGTGATCGCGGTGCGGGCCGGGCAGCCGGCCAGGCGGTGGCGGTCGCAGATCGCGGACGAGCTGGCGACCCGTCACCTCGACGACCTGTGGGTCCTGGTGGGGGCGGGCGTCGCGACGCTGCTGGGCGGGTGGCTGCTCTGGCTGGCGATCGCGCCCGGGCTGCGGCGCTGGTTGCTGCTGCGACCGTACGGTGGGACGACGGCGGCCATCGACAAGGGCGGGATCGGGCACCTGCTGGCGGACCGGGCGGCCGGGCTGGACGGCATCGACCGCCTGAGGATCCGGGTGGGGCGCCGGCGGATCAGGGTGGCGGTGGGCGGCCCCGCCGATCCGGCGTCGGTGCAGCGGCAACTGCGGGAGGAACTGGAGCGGGTGGGGTTGGCGCGGCCGCTGCGGCTGGACGTCCGGACGGCGGGGCGGCGGGAGGCCGACTCGGGGACCGACGGACGGGGCGGGGAGACCGGGGCCGAGGGAATCGGCGGGTCCGGCGGGGCGGGAGAGGGAGCGACGGGGTGAGCAGGGCGGTCGTCAACCGGGTGCTGTTGGGCGTGGCGGGGGCGGTGCTGCTGGTGGTCGGGGTGCTGGTGCTGGCCGGCGGGCTGGACCTGTACCGGCGGTTGGGAGTCGATCCGCCGAGCTGGTGGCCGCTCACCTCGCCGGACCAGCCGGTGGTCAGCGGGCGGTCGCGGGAGCGGTGGGCGGGGTCGTCCTGGTGGTGGCCGACCGTGATCGGTGGGCTGTCGGTGCTGGTGGCGGCCATGGCGTGGTGGCTGGTGGCGCAACTGCGGCGGACCGGGCTGTCGAGCATCGCGGTGCCCACGCCCGGGGTCGGCGGCCTGCGGCTGCGGGTGAGCGCCAGGGGTCTGGAGGAGGCGCTGGAGGACGGCACGGTGGTGCTGCCGGAGGTCGAGCGGGTGGGCGTGCGGCTGGTGCGGGCGCCGCGGCACCCGCGGGTGCGCGGGGCCGTCCGGCTGACCCCGGGCGGGGATCCGGTCGGGCTGGTGGAGCACTTCGAGGACGGGCCCCGGGCGGACGCCGTGCGGAGTCTGGGGCTGGCGGAGCTGCCGGCCGACCTGCGGATCCGGGTGATGCAGGAGGCCCCCGTCGATCGTGGGCGCCGGCGTCGTGGGCGCCGGGACCGGCGGGGGCGTCCGCGGGTGGTGTGAGGGGCGAGCGGGCTCGCGGCGGCGGACCGCCGGGCTCCGGGAGACGGTCCGTCAGAGGGAGCGGAGGGCGCCGCCGTCGACGGGGACCATGATGCCGGTCAGGTAGGAGGCGGCGGGGGAGAGCAGGAAGGCGGCGACCTTGCCGAACTCCTCGGGGGTGCCGTAGCGGCCGAGCGGGATCCCGGCGCTGTGCTGGGCGCGGGCGGCCACCGGGTCGGGGGCGAGGGAGTCGAGCTCGCGGACCCGGTCGGTGTCGATCCGGGCGGGCAGCAGGCCGAGCACCCGGATGCCGCGGGGCCCGAGCTCGTCGGCGAGGCTCTTGGCGGCCATGGCGAGGCCGGGGCGCAGGCCGTTGGAGATCCCCAGGCCGGCGATCGGCTGGCGGACCGAGCTGGAGAGCACGAAGCCGATCACGCCGCCGTCGTGGAGGGCGGCGGCAGCGGTGCGGGCGATCCGCAGGGCGCCGAGGAAGACGGATTCGAAGGCGTCGCGCCAGGCGGACTCGGGGGTGGTCTCGACCGGGCCGGACGGCGGACCGCCGACGCTGATCAGGACGCCGTCGAGCCGGCCGAAGCGGTCGCGGGCCTCGGCGACCAGGCGCTCGGCGGTGTCGGGGGCGGCGTTGTCGGCGACCAGGCCGTGGGCGGTGCCGAGGGTGTTCAGCTCGGTGACGGCGGCGTCGACGGCGTCCTGGGTGCGGCCGCTGATGAGGACGCGGGCGCCGTCGGCGGCGAGTTCGCGGGCGGCGGCGAGGCCGAGGCCCCGGGTGGCGCCGGTGACGATGTAGGCCTTGTCCTTGAGTCCTAGATCCATGGGGGACATCTTGCCCGGTGGCGGGGGTGTCGGCAGCGGGGTGGCGGCGGCAGGGGGCAGGGCGGCGGCGGGAGTGGCCGCCCGGGGGCTGGCGTTGACGTGTGCGGCAAGGTCTACGGTCGGTGGCGGCTGTACGGAAGGAGTGGTCCGGCGTGCGGATCGGGGAGTTGGCGGAGCGGGCGGGGACGACCACGCGGGCGCTGCGGTACTACGAGCAGTTGGGTCTGTTGCCGGCCCGGCGGGCGGGCAACGGGTACCGGGCGTACGACGAGGGGGACCTGCGGCTGCTGCGGGAGATCCGGATGCTGCAGGACTTCGGGTTCGGGCTGGAGGAGACCCGGCCGTTCGTGGAGTGCCTGCGGGCGGGCCACCCGGAGGGGGACTCGTGTCCGGCCTCGCTGGAGGTGTACCGGCGGAAGCTCGCCGAGCTGGACGAGTGCATCGCGAGGTTGCAGGACGTCCGGCGGCAGGTGGCCGGGCAGTTCGAGCGGGCGGTGCGGGCGCGGGACGAACTCGCGGCTTCCGAGCAGCCGCCGATGTGTGAACTGGCGAAGGAGTAGACGATGGTGGACATCGCGGGTGTGCCGGCGGTCACGGACGAGACGTTCGAGGCCGAGGTGCTGGCGGCGCAGGGCCCGGTGCTGGTGGACTTCACGGCGGACTGGTGCCCGCCGTGCCGGATGATGGCGCCGGTGCTGGCGGACATCGCGCGGGAGGAGGCGCACCGGCTGCGGGTGGTGAGCGTGGACGTGGACCGCAATCCGCGGACGCAGGCGGCGTACGGGGTGCTGTCGATGCCGACGCTGATGGTGTTCCGGGACGGGCAGCCGGTGCGGTCGGTGGTGGGGGCGCGGGCGAAGGCGCGGCTGCTGCGGGAGTTGGACGACGTGCTGTAGCAGGACTCGAACCCGCGCCTGCGGGGCGGCGACCTGCTGGAGCCGGCCCTAGAAGGATCCTGAAGATCTTGCTGGCGGAGGGGCTGTCCCGGTTGGGGACAGCCCCTCCTGCGCTATGTGGTTGCGAGGGTGATGGTCC
>NZ_JBEPAK010000380.1:0-4516 GCF_040298565.1 Kitasatospora sp. NPDC001539
ACCAAGTACGTCGGGCAGAAGCGCTTCTCGCTGGAGGGCGGCGAGTCGCTCATCCCGCTGCTGGACGCCACCATCGACGTGCGGACGGGCCGCGACCGTGCGGACGCGGCGCCGGGGCCGCGCCGCCGTCAGCCGACGTGGACGCGCGGGCGCCGGGCGCGGTCCGGCTCCGCCTCGCGCAGCACCTCGCGGGTGACCGGCGCGACCTCGCCCTGGCCGAACAGGAAGAACCGCAGGAACTGAGCGAAGGGGTTGCCCTCGGTCCACTCGAAGTACAGGTGCGGCTGCTGCCCCGTGCGGTCCCGGACGGTGAGCGCCAGCGCGGCGATCGCGTTGGGGATGCTGGAGCTCTCCAGGGTGAGCACCCGGTAGCGGCCGTGCAGCACCTCGCCGCGCACGGTCAGCTCGGCCTCGAAGTCGGAGGCGTCGCGGACGGTGACCTCGACGAAGACCAGGTCGTCCTCGCCCGGGATGTCGTTGTCGGCGCGGATCTGGCGGATCTTGTCGCGGTACTCGGCGACGTCGCGGTTGCTCGGCTCGTTGGCGATCAGCCGCAGCGGGCGGTGGGCGTAGTCGCGGATGAAACGTTCCGCCACGTCGTCCAGCACCACGTTGGTGACCCGCAGCTCGAAGGCGCGGCGCAGTCGGGAGAGCAGCGAGACCAGGATGATGCCGGCGATGAAGCAGGCACCGATCTTCAGACCGTCCGGGCGCTCCATGCAGTTCAGCACGGTGGTGTAGAGGAAGATCGCCGCGATCGCGGCGAAGCCGATGGTCCAGCCGCGCTCGCGCTTCCGGTACGCGGCGATGGTCACCGCGATGGCCGCCGAGCTGATCAGCACCAGCACGCCGGTCGCGTAGGCGCCGCCCTGGGCGTCGACGTCGGCGTCGAACAGCCAGGTGACCAGGAAGCCGATCAGGGTCAGCACCATCACCATCGGCCGTACGGCACGGGCCCAGTGCGGGGCCATGCCGTAGCGCGGCAGGTAGCGGGGCAGCAGGTTGAGCATGCCCGCCATGGCGGAGGCCCCGGCGAACCACAGGATGGCGATGGTCGAGAGGTCGTAGACGCTGCCGAAGGCGCCGCCCAGGTACTGGTGCGCCAGGAAGGCCAGCGCGCGGCCGTTCGCGTCGCCGCCGGGCTTGAACTGGTCGGCGGGGATCAGCAGCGTGGTGATGAAACTGGTGGCGATCAGGAAGCAGCTCATGATCACGGCGGAGGTGGTGAGCAGCTTGCGGGCGCCGCGGATCCGGCCGGTCGGGGCGGCGTCGGTGTCGCCGGGCCGGCCCTCGATGTGCGGCATCACGGCGACGCCGGTCTCGAAGCCGGACAGGCCGAGCGCGAGCTTGGGGAAGGTCACCAGGGCCACGCCGACCATGACGATCGGATTGCCGTGCTGGGCGGTCAGCGCGGCCGTCCAGTCGGTGACCACGTGCGGCGCCTCGATGATCTTCCACAGGCCGACGGCCACCACGACGACGTTGAGCGCCAGGTACACACCGACCAGCACGACGGCCAGGCCGATCGCCTCGCTGAAGCCCTTGAGGAAGACCGCGCCGAGCAGCGCGACCAGGATCAGCGTGATCAGCACCTGCTTGCCGCCGAGCACGCTGTTCAGGTGCGGGTTCTCCACGAGGTGCGCGCTCGCGTCCGCGGCGGACAGCGTGATGGTGATCAGGAAGTCCGTCGCCGCGAAGCCGAGCAGCGCGAGGACGAACAGCTTGCCCTTCCAGAACGACAGCAGCCGTTCCAGCATCGCGATCGAGCCCTCACCGTGCGGGCTCTCCTGGGCGACGCGCCGGTAGACCGGCAGAGCGCCCAGCAGGGTGACCACGACCAGCACGATCGTCGCGATCGGCGACAGCACGCCCGCGGCCAGGGCGGCGATGCCCGGCTGGTAGCCGAGCGTGGAGAAGTAGTCCAGGCCGGTCAGGCACATCACGCGCCACCAGCGCTGGCCCGCGTGGGCGCCGTGGTCGGCGTGCCCGGCGGAGTCCCCCGACTCCGCGCCGTCCTGCTCCGCCTGCGCCTGCGCGGCGTCGGCTCCCTTGGCGGCCTTGTCCGGAGACATGTCCTCGAGCAGCCAGCTGCGGAGCCGTATTCGCGCCGACGACGGATCCTCCGTCGCCGTGTCCGTCGAACCCGACGAAGTCACCTTGCACCTCTTGTTCGCAACCCCGTGAAAGCGCCGTCGGGCGACGGCAGTGCGACAGGCTATGCGACCGCCGTCAAGGATGCGTCATCGGCCCGCGTTAAGAAAACGTCATGGAACCGCAGGTCGGAGCCGGTGGCCCGGTACTGCGGGGCCGGCGCCGGGAGCGGGGGCGGGTCCTGCGGCCCCCCGCGTCTCAAGGCGTGGAACGCGGGGACGGGCGGTGTCCGGGAGCGGTCATGATGCCGGTGAGGGCGCGGCGGACGGCTGCCGCGCCTGCCGTACGGCCGCCGCCAGGTGCTCGCGGAACCAGCGTTGGCCCGGGTCGGCCGAGTTCCGCGGATGCCAGGCCATCCCCAGCTCCAGCGGGGCGAGCCCGAGCGGGATCGGGAAGGTGCGCAGGCCGAGCGCCCCGAGGGTGTCCGGCAGCCAGTCCGCCAGGCACAGCGAGACCAGGTCGCTGTCCCGGGCCAGCAGCAGCCCGCTGGTGTGGCCGGGCACCACGACCGCGACGCGGCGCCGCAGCCCGCGCGCGGCGAGCGCGGCGTCGATGGGACCGAGCCGCTTGCCGCGCCGGGAGACCCCGATGTGGTCCGCGGCGGCGAAGCGCCGGGCGGTGATCCTCCCCTCGAACAGCGGGTGGCCCTCGCGCGCCACGCCCACCACCGGCGCGCTCACCAGCGGCCGGGTGCGGATCTCCGGATCCAACTGCCCGAGCACGCCGACCTCGACGTCCACCAGCCCCTGGCGCAGCGCCGGGCCGCCCTCCAGCGACTCCGGCAGGAACACCACGTCGACGTCCGGTGCCTCGGCACGGATCCGTTCCCTCAGCGGGCCCGCCACCCGGACCAGGACCAGGTCGCTGGTCTGCACCGTGAAGGTCCGGTCCAGGTGGACGGGGTCGAACCCGGCCCCGGGCCGCAGCACGTTCTCGGCGCCGCGCAGCAGCGCGCCCACCTCCTCCCGCAGTTCGACCGCCCGCGGGGTCGGCACCAGGCCCTGCCCGGCCCGTACCAGCAGCGGGTCGCCGACCGCGCGGCGCAGCCGGGCCAGCGTCCGGCTCACCGCCGCCGGCGAGCTGCCGAGCCGGTCGGCGGCGCGGGTGACGCTGTTCTCCTGGAGCAGGGCGTCCAGGGTCCGCAGCAGGTTGAGATCCATTCGGCACTCCTGAGCTGCACTTTTGCAGTTCCGTCAACTATCCCGTGCTCATCCTTGCATTGTTCGGGCGGCCCGGGCCGCCGAAGGTGGGAGGCGTCCACCAGGAAGTCCATCCAAGGAGCGCCCCGTGCCGACCGACCCCCGTTCCCACCGCGCCGGCGACGTCCTCGCCGCCGTCAGCCAGAGCGGAGCGACCGTCTCCTTCTTCGACGCCGCCACCGACCGGCTCCTCGGCACCGTCGAAGTCCCCGCCGAGCCCCACGAGTTGTGCTTCGACCCGACCGAGCGCCTGCTGTGGTGCACCACCGCGTACCGCTCCGGTTACTACAACGCCCACACCGGCCACCGCACCGAAGTGACCGTCATCGACGCCGACAGCCGCCGGATCGTCGAGGTGATCGACCTCGCGCCCGAGCACGGCCCGCACGGCCTGGCCCTGGACCCCGCCCGCCGCCGCCTCTACGTCAGCGTCGAGGCCTCGGCGGACCGCCCCGGCGGGGTCGTGGTCATCGACACCGCGACCCGCCGCCCGATCGGCCGGATCGACACCGACGCCCCCGGCCCGCACTGGTTCGCCGTCTCCCCGGACGGCCGTACGGGCTTCGCCACCAACAAGGAGGCACCGTTCGTCTCCGTCGTGGACCTGGACCGCGGCGTGCTGACCGCCAAGGTGGAGGTTCCCGGCAGCGAGGGCCTGGCCGTCTCCCCCGACAACGTCCACGCCTACGTCGCCGCCCCCTACCTCGGCTTCGCCGCCCGGGACGACGCCCGCCCCGGCATCCGCGTGATCGACGCCCGCTCGGCCTCCGTCACCGCCACCCTGCCCACCGAGGGCGCCGTGATCCCCGTCCACCTGACCTCCACCGGCAAGCTCCTGGCCGGCGAGTTCCGCTCCGCCCGCGGCCCCGTCGTCGGCGCCCAGCTCGGCGAGCAGACCCCCGGCCGCCTCACCGTCTTCTCCGCCGACACCCACGAGCGCCTGGGCTCCGTCGACACCGGCCTGTTCCCCCTCACCATCACCTCCTCCCCCGACGGCCGCCTCGCCTACGTCTCCAGCGTCGTCTCCTCCACCGTGGACGTCATCGACCTCGACACCCTCACCCCCGTCTCCCGCCTCACCCTCCCCAAGCTCGCCGAACCCGGCGCCCACGGCCTCGCCTACCTGCCCCGCCCCAGAACCCCACCCCGCCCCCCCCCCCCCCCGC
>NZ_JBEPAK010000381.1:0-4435 GCF_040298565.1 Kitasatospora sp. NPDC001539
GGGAGCGCCGGAGCGGAGGGCGCCATCGCGGAGGGCGCCGTCGCGGAGGGCGCCGTCGCGGAGGGCGCCGTCCGAGCGGCGGTCAGCCGGCCACGTACTCCGCCAGGTGCTCGCCGGTCAGCGTCGAGCGGGCCGCGACCAACTCCGCCGGGGTGCCCTCGAAGACCACCCGGCCGCCGTCGTGGCCGGCACCCGGACCGAGGTCGATGATCCAGTCCGCGTGCGCCATGACCGCCAGGTGGTGCTCGATCACGATCACCGACTTGCCGGAGTCCACCAACCGGTCCAGCAGCCCGAGCAGCTGCTCGACGTCGGCCAGGTGCAGACCGGTGGTCGGCTCGTCGAGGACGTAGACCCCGCCCTTGTCCCCCATGTGGGTGGCCAGCTTGAGCCGCTGCCGCTCGCCGCCGGACAGCGTGGTCAGCGGCTGCCCCAGGGTCAGGTAGCCCAGGCCGACGTCCACCAGCCGCTCCAGGATCCGGTGCGCGGGCGGCAGCTCGGCCTCACCGGCGCCGAAGAACTCCGCCGCCTCCGCCACCGGCATCGCGAGCACCTCGCTGATGTCCCGGCCGCCGAGCCGGTACTCCAGCACCGAGGCCTGGTAGCGCCTGCCCTCGCAGTCCTCGCAGGTGGTGGCCACCCCGGCCATCATCGCCAGGTCCGTGAAGACCACGCCCGCACCGTTGCAGGTCGGGCACGCGCCCTCCGAGTTGGCGCTGAACAGGGCCGGCTTCACGCCGTTGGCCTTGGCGAAGGCCTTGCGGATCGGGTCCAGCAGCCCGGTGTACGTCGCCGGGTTGCTGCGGCGCGAGCCCTTGATCGCGCCCTGGTCGACGTGGACGACGCCCTCCTCGGCCGGGATCGAGCCGTGGATCAGCGAGCTCTTGCCGGAACCGGCGACACCGGTGACCACGGTCAGCACGCCGAGCGGCACGTCCACGTCCACGTCCCGCAGGTTGTGGGTGTTCGCCCCGCGGATCGCCAGCGTGCCGACGGGCTTGCGCACGGTCTCGCGCAGCGCCGCCCGGTCGGCCAGGTGGCGGCCGGTGACGGTGCCGCTGGTGCGCAGGCCGTCCACGCTGCCCTCGAAGCAGACCGCGCCGCCCGCCGTACCCGCCCCCGGTCCGAGGTCCACCACGTGGTCGGCGATCGCGATGGTCTGCGGCTTGTGCTCCACCACCAGCACCGTGTTGCCCTTGTCCCGCAGGCGCAACAGCAGGCCGTTCATCCGGCTGATGTCGTGCGGGTGCAGACCGGTGGTGGGCTCGTCGAAGACGTACGTGGTGTCGGTGAGCGAGGAGCCGAGGTGGCGGATCATCTTGACCCGCTGCGCCTCACCGCCGGAGAGGGTGCCGGAGGGGCGGTCGAGGGAGAGGTAGCCGAGGCCGATCTCGACGAAGGAGTCGAGGGTCTGTCCGAGCGCGGTGAGCAGCGGCGCCACCGACGGCTCGTCCAGGCCGCGCACCCAGTCGGCGAGGTCGCTGATCTGCATGGCGCAGGCGTCGGCGATGCTCACCTCGCCGATCCTGGACGAGCGGGCGGCCTCGCTCAGCCGGGTGCCGTCGCAGTCCGGGCAGACGGCGAAGGTGACGGCGCGCTCCACGAAGGCCCGGATGTGCGGCTGCAGGGCGTCCTTGTCCTTGGACAGCATGGACTTCTGCAGCTTGGGGACGAGGCCCTCGTAGGTGAGGTTGACGCCGTTGACCTTGACCTTGATCGGCTCCCGGTACAGGAAGTCCTGCAACTCCCTCCTGGTGTAGTCGCGGATCGGCTTGTCCGGGTCGAGGAAGCCCGAGTTGGCGTAGACGCCGACCGTCCACCAGCTGTCCGGCTTCCAGCCGGGGATCGTGATCGCGCCCTCCGAGAGCGACTTGCTGTCGTCGTACAGCTGGGTGAGGTCGATGTCGGAGACGCTGCCGCGGCCCTCGCAGCGCGGGCACATGCCGCCGGTGATGCTGAAGCTGCGGCGCTCCTTGACCGTCCGGCCGCCGCGCTCGAAGCTGATCGCGCCGGCGCCGCTGACCGAGGGGACGTTGAAGGAGTAGGCCTTGGGGGAGCCGATGTGCGGCTCGGCGAGCCGGCTGAACAGGACGCGCAGCATCGCGTTGGCGTCGGTCGCGGTGCCGACGGTGGAGCGCGGGTCGGTGCCCATCCGCTGCTGGTCGACGATGATCGCGGTGGTCAGGCCCTCCAGGACGTCCACCTCGGGGCGGGCGAGGGTGGGCATGAAGCCCTGCAGGAAGGCGCTGTAGGTCTCGTTGATCAGCCGCTGCGACTCGGCGGCGATGGTGTCGAAGACCAGTGAGCTCTTGCCGGAGCCGGAGACCCCCGTGAACACGGTCAGGCGGCGCTTGGGGATGTCGACGCTGACGTCCTTGAGGTTGTTCTCGCGGGCACCGTGCACGCGGATCAGGTCATGGCTGTCGGCGACGTGCGGCTCGGCCATCGTGGTCTTCGCTCCCTGGCTGTCGGGCGGGCTGGAGGAGGTGGATCGAGGGGGATGAGGGGGCCCGCCCCGGACGGTGGTCCCGGGGCGGGCGGAGGCTCAGCGGACCTCGTTGAAGCGGATCATGTTGCCGGCGGGGTCGCGGAAGGCGCAGTCGCGGATGCCGTAGGGCTGCTGGGTCGGCTCCTGCACGAGCTCGGCGCCGCCCGACTTCAGCCGGTCGAAGACCCCGTCCAGGTCGGCGGTGGCGAGCACCAGCCGCGCGTACGTCCCCTTGGCCATCATCTCCGTGATGGTACGCCGCTCGTCCTCGGTGACGCCCGGATCGGCGGCCGGCGGCTCCAGCACCAGCGAGACGTCCGGCTGGTCGGCGGGGCCGACGGTGATCCACCGCATCGGGCCGCCGCCGACGTCGTTGCGGACCTCGAAGCCCAGCAGGTCGCGGTAGAAGGCGAGCGAGGCCTCGGGGTCGGTGTGCGGAAGGAAGGTCCAGTGAAGGGTGATGTCGTTCATGCCCGCAACGCTAGGCGCGCCCCCGGCCGGGGTGCTTCTCGAATCCTGACCGGTCCTTCCGGCCGGGTCCGGTCGGCGGCAGGTCACCGGGAGGAGCCGCCGCGCCGCGCGTTTCGACCCCGGGGAGCCGGTTAGGCGCTGGGAGCCGAAGGGGGCGGCCGCCGCGCCGAGGGGGCCGCCGCGCCGAGGGGCCGGCCCGCGTGCCCGGAACGGAGAAAGCGACACCACCATGACCGCCGACATTCAGATCGAACCCCTGGGCGACCACGAGTACCTCGTGAGCTTCCCGGCCGCCGGCGAGGCCGTCCGCTCCCGCTTCCAGGCGACCGAGGCCACCGTGGACCAGCTGCGCCTGTCCCGTACGGACGAGGAGCGGATCGTGGCCGAAACCGCCGCCTTCCTCGCCGAGCGCCAGTCCACGGCCGACCTCCCGCCGATGATCGACCTGGCGGACGTCGCCGCCGCCTACGGCGACGACTACCTGGAGGAAGTCGGCCGCCGCCTCGGCTCCTCCTGACGGCCGCCGCCGAGTACCCGTGAGCGTCCTCGAACGCGAATTCACCCTGGGTGAGATCCCCGGCATCCTGTGGACGCCGGCGTCGGCCTCCGCAGCGGCACCGGTGCCGCTGATCCTCCTCGGCCACCCTCCCCTCGGCCTGCGCACGATGTACCCCCGACCGGTGGCCCGCGCCCGGCAGTCCGCCGCGGACGGCTTCGCCACGGCCACCATCGAACTCCCCGGCAGCGGCGACCGGCCCCGCTTGCCCGTCCTCGAGCAGGCCCGGGCCGACCTGCGCCGGGCGAAGGCGGCCGGCGAGCCGGTCGGCGACGAGGTCGTCGACGCGCTCATCCTCCCGCTGGTCGACAAGGCGGTCCCGGAGTGGCAGGGCGCCCTGGACGCCTTCCTGTCACTGCCCGGGATCGGCGGCCCGGTCGGGTACTCGGGAGGAGTGATCTCCATCGGCGTCCGGCTGGCGGTGGTCGAGCCGCGCATCAGGGCCGCCGGACTGTTCGCCGGAAGCTACGTGCCGCGCAGCATGTTCGAGGAGGCGAGGCGGGTCTCCATCCCCTTGCACGTCCTGCTGCAGTGGGACGACGAGGGGAACGACCGGCAGGCGGCCCTGGACCTGTTCGACGCCTTCGGCTCCCGGGAGAAGTCCCTGCACGCCAACATGGGCGGGCACACCGGTGTCCCGCAGTTCGCGGCGGATGTCGCGGCCCGGTTCTTCCGCCGACACCTGAAGTGAGGCCGGGTCGCGGCCGAGTCGTCGGACCGGTCGGAGGCGGCCGCTGATGACGGCCGGCGTGCCACCCGTCGAGGCTGGTCCCGGCTCGACACAGCTCTGCTGACGGGATGGTGAGGGGTGCCTGGCCCTGCCTGGCCCTGCGTGGCCCAGGGCGGGGCCCGCCACCCCCCCCCCCCCCACCGCACCAAAACCGCAATAAAGACCCGCAAAACAAACACGAGGAAAACAC
>NZ_JBEPAK010000382.1:0-4406 GCF_040298565.1 Kitasatospora sp. NPDC001539
CGCTCCTGCCCGTACGTCGCCAGCAGGGCCTGGGCCTCGATCGGATCGCCCAACCGGGTGCCCGTCCCGTGCGCCTCCACCGCGTCCACATCGGCGGGGGTGAGCCGGGCGTTCTTCAACGCGTCCCGGATCGCCCGCTGCTGGGCCGGCCCGTTGGGAGCGGAGAAGCCGCTGCTGCTCCCGTCCTGGTTGACGGCCGAGCCGCGCACCACCGCCAGCACCCGGTGCCCGTTGCGGCGGGCGTCGGAGAGCCGCTCCAGCAGCAGGACACCGACGCCCTCCGCCCAGCCGGTGCCGTCCGCGCCGGCGGCGAACGCCCGGCAGCGTCCGTCGGGCGACAACGCCCGCTGACGGCTGAACTCGACGAAGCCACCCGGCCCGGTCATCACGGTGACGCCGCCGACGAGCGCCATCGTGCACTCCCCGTTGCGCAGCGCCTGTCCCGCGAGGTGCAGGGCGACCAGCGAGGAGGAGCACGCCGTGTCCACCGTGATCGCCGGGCCCTCCAGGCCCAGGGTGTAGGCCACGCGCCCGGACACCACGCTGCCCAGGCTGCCCGTCATCAGGTAGCCCTCGAGGTCGTCGGGGGTCTCGCGCAGTCGCGCGGCGTAGTCCTGGTGCATCACGCCGGCGAAGACGCCGGTCCGGCTGCCGCGGACGGACGCCGGGTCGATGCCGGCCCGCTCGAAGGCCTCCCAGGAGGTCTCCAGCAGCAGCCGCTGCTGCGGGTGCATGGCGAGCGCCTCGCGCGGGCTGATCCCGAAGAAGTCCGGGTCGAACAGTGCGGCCTCGTGCAGGAAGCCGCCCGCCCGGGCGTACGTCTTTCCGACCGCCTCGGGGTCGGGGTCGTACAGCGCGTCCAGGTCCCAACCGCGGTCCTCCGGGAAGGCGGAGATCGCGTCGCCGCCGCCGGCGACCAGCTCCCAGAGGCCCTCGGGCGACGTGACGCCCCCGGGGTAGCGGCAGGCCATGCCGACGATGGCGATCGGGTCGGAGGCGGCAGCGGTCAGCTTCCGGTTCTGCTGCCGCAGCAGCTCGGCCTCCTTGAGGGAGGCTCGTAGCGCCTTGACGACTTCTTCACTGGATGCGGTCATCGCGAACTCCGAAACTCCGTGCCGTAGAGGGGCGTTGCGAGGGGCGGTGCGTCGTGGTCAGTGGTCACCGAGGGCGACCCGGATGAGGCTGTCCAGGTCCATCGTGTCGAGCGCGCTGCCGTGCTCCTGCTCGTCGGTGCCGGCCGGTTCCTCCGTCGGGTCCGCGAGACCGAGGAGGGTGCGGACCAGCCCGGCCTCCTGGAAGCGGGCCAGCGGGACCGTTGCCAGGACCCGCCGGAACTCGGCCTCGTCGACGCCTTCGACGCCGTCGGTGCCGTGGTCCTCGCCGCTCCGCGCCCCGGCCGGCGCCGGCTCCGCCGGGAACACCTCGCTCGCCAGGTGGCGGGCGACGGCGGCCGGGGTCGGGTGGTCGAAGATCAGGGTGGCGGACAACCGGGTGCCGCTCTCCCGGCCGAGCCGGTTGCGCAGTTCCAGCGCGGTGAGGGAATCGAGCCCGAGGTCGAGGAAGCCGCGGTCGGGTTCGACCCGCTCCGGCGAGGCGTAGCCCAGGACGGCTGCCACCTGGGCCCGGACCAGGTCGAGCAGGGCGCGGCCGCGCTCCGCCGCCTCCAGTGCGGCGAACCGCTGCCGGAACGTCTCGGCCTGCGTCGCCGTCTGCGGCGCGGAGGCCTCGCGGCGCCTCGGGGCCCGGAGCAGGCCGCGGAACACCGGCGGCACGTCCGACTGGGCCCGCAGGGCCGCGGTGTCCAGCCGGGCCGGGACGAGCACCGCGTGATCCGTCCGCAGCGCCGCGTCGAAGAGCGCGAGCCCCTGCTCGGAGGGCATGCCGGCGAGGCCGGTCCGGCTCAGGCGGCGGAGGTCGGCCTCGGCGAGATGGCGGGTCATCCCGCTGGACTCCGCCCACAGGCCCCAGGCCAGGGAGTGCGCGGGCAGGCCCTCGGCCCGGCGGTGCAGGGCGAGGGCGTCCAGGAAGGCGTTGGCCGCCGAGTAGCTCGACTGGCCGGCCTGCCCCAGGACACCGGCGGCCGACGAGAAGAGGACGAACGCGGTCAGGCCGGCGTCCCGGGTCAGCTCGTGGAGGTGCCACGCCGCGTCGACCTTGGGGCGCAGGACGGCCGCCACCCGGTCGGGGGTCAGCGCCGTGAGCACGCCGTCGTCCAGCACGCCCGCCGTGTGGATCACACCCACCAGCGGGTGCTCGGCGGGCACCCGGGCCAGCACGGCGGCGAGGGCGTCCCGGTCGGCGGCGTCGCACGCGGCGACCGTCACGGTGGCGCCCGATGCCGCCAGCTCGTCCCGCAGTTCGGCCGCACCGTCGGCGGCGAGCCCCTGCCGGCTGAGGAGCAGCAGGTGCCGCACGCCGTGCCGGTCCACCAGGTGACGGGCGAACAGGCCGCCGAGCAGGCCGGTGCCACCGGTCACCAGCACGGTGCCGGTCGGGTCGAACGAGGGCGGGGCCTCCGCCGCACCGGGCGTGACGGTCGCCAGCCGGGCGGCCGAGACGCGGCCCGCGCGCACGGCCAGCTGGGGTTCCGCCGAGGGGAGCGCCCGGACCAGTGCCGGGTAGGAGTCGGGGTGGTCGTCCAGGTCGGCGAGGACGAGCCGGCCGGGGTTCTCCGACTGGGCGGACCGGACCAGGCCCCACAGCGGCGCGTGGACGAGGTCCGTGACGTCCTCGGCCGGGCCGACGGCCACGGCGCCGCGGGTGAGCAGGACGAGCCGGGAGTCGGCGAAGCGCTCCTCGGCGAGCCAGGCCTGGACCAGGGCCAGCGCGCGCTCGGCCGCCGCGTGGACGTGCTCCACGGTCGCTCCGGTGGCGGGCGGGAACGCCGCCACCACCGTGGCCGGCCGGGAGGCCCGGAGGGCGAGCAGGTCGGCGGGTCGGGCGTATCCGGAGTCGTCGGCGTCGAGCATCGACGGCGGTGCTGCGTCGGGCGCGCCCGCGCCGAGCGGCAGCGGGACCCACTCCACCTGGTACAGCGAGCCGTGGTGGCCCCGGGTGGCGGCGCTGAACTGCTCGGGCGTCACCGGGCGCAGCGTCAGCGACCCGACCGAGACGACCGGGCGGTCGGCTTCGTCGGTCGCGGTGAGGGCGACGGTGTCCGCGCCCGTCGGGGTGAGCCGGACGCGCAGCGAGGCGGCCGCCGTGGCGTGGACGACGACGTCGGACCAGGCGAACGGCAGGCGGACGCCGTCGCAGCCTTCCAGCAGGCAGGCGTGCAGGGCCGCGTCCAGGAGCGCCGGGTGCAGCCCGAAGCCGTCGCCGTGCCGCTCGGGCGGGAGCGCGACCTCGGCGAGGATCTCGTCGCCGTGCCGGCCGACGGCCCGCAGGCCCTGGAAGGCCGGACCGTAGTCGAAGCCGACCGCGGCCAGCCGGTCGTAGACCGCCTCGGCGGGAGCGAGCGCTGACGTCCAGGGCCGGGGCGTGTCCACGGACGGTGCGGGGCCTTCGGCGGCCAGGACGCCGGTCGCGTGCCGGGTCCAGCCGGTGCCGTCCTCGACCGCGGAGTGGACGGTGACGGCACGGCGGCCGGACTCGTCGGGGGTGCCGACCCGGACCTGGAGCCGGACGGGCTGGTGCTCGGGGAGGACGAGCGGGGCTTCCAGCGTCAGTTCGTCGAGGTGTGCACAGTCCGCCTGACGGCCGGCGTGGAGGGCGAGTTCGACGAGCGCGGTGCCAGGGGCGAGGACGGTGTCCCAGACGGCGTGGTCGGCGAGCCAGGGGTGGGTGGTGAGGGAGATCGAGCCGGTGAGGACGAGTTCGTCGTCGGTGGCGAGCGGGAGGAGCGCGCTGAGCAGGGGGTGGTCGGCGGGGGTGAGGCCTGCGGTGCGGACGTCTCCGGTGGCTGCGGGGGTGTCGAGCCAGAAGCGTTCCCGTTGGAAGGGGTAGGTGGGCAGGTCGATCGCGGTGGCGCCGGCCTCCGTGGCGAACAGGGCGCGCCAGTCGACGGGGGCGCCCTGGGCGTGGACCTCGGCGAGGGAGGTGAGCAGCCGCCGGAGGCCGCCTTCGTTGCGGCGGAGGGTGGCGGTGGTGAGGGTGGGGTGGGGGTGGAGGGTTTCTTCGATGGCGGGGGTGAGGACGGGGTGGGGGCTGATTTCGATGTAGGTGGTGTGGCCGTGGGTGTGGGCGGTTTGGAGGGCTTGGGTGAGGAGGACGGGTTGGCGGAGGTTGGTGTACCAGTAGTGGGGGGTGAGGGTGGTGGTGTCGATGGGGGTGCCGGTGACGGTGGAGTAGAGGGGGATGGTGGCCGGTTTGGGGGTGATGCCGGCGAGTTGGTCGAGGAGTTGTTGGTGGATGGTTTCGACGTGGTGGGTGTGGGAGGCGTAGTCGACGTCGATGCGGCGGGCGCG
>NZ_JBEPAK010000383.1:0-4330 GCF_040298565.1 Kitasatospora sp. NPDC001539
GGCGGCCGGTCGGGAGCCGGCGCCGGTCACCGGACCGGCCGCGGCCGGCCGGTCGATGCCGATCACGGTGGCCAGCGCGGTCGAGCCGCCGGCCAGGAACGTACGGCGACGCACGTCGTCGTTCTCCTCGTCGAGATAGGGCGATCCGTCGGGCCCCCTGGGCACCGCGCCGGCCCTCGGCCACGGGGGCCCGTCCGGAGCGGCTGGATCCGGGTACGGCGAGGCAGCGTACGGGAGTTGGGTGGAGAGCGGTGGGCGCGGGGCTGGCAGGGGCGGGAACGGCGGGTGGAGCACGGAGCGGAGCGGGGGCGCCTCCGCCGCCCCGGCCGCCCCGCCGCCGTCCGCCGAGCGGCGGCGGACGGCGGCGCGGGGTGCGAAGCCGAGGTCGGTGAGGGTGCGGCCCGGCCACATGTGCCGGAAGACCCGCTCGTAGGCGTAGTTGGGGCAGCGGATCTCACCGGACTCGATGCGCCCGATGTAGCGGGCGTCGCAGGACACGTGCTCGCCGATCTCGCGGGCTGCCCGTCGCACGGCCATGGCGAACTCGCCGGGTGAGCGGTCGCCGCGCAGTGCGCGCATCACGGTGTTGGGGGACGGTCGGTTCGGCTCGGCCGGTGGGGTGGCTGCCATGGGGGCGAGAGTACTCGGAGTTACCGACCGGCCACAGTCGGTTTGTGGGACATCGGCCCTCAATTCCGTACAAAGCGGGCGTTGTTGCGGGATATCCGCCATGAAATGCCATGCCTTGCTGTAAGGCGCCCCGTGGCCTCGGGTGCCATCTCCGCGTTGTCCTGATACGTGGAAGCCCAGGCCGTCCCCGGCCCGTCCCCGCCCCGGCGCCCCACCTCCGGCGGCCGCGCTTCCGACCCCGACGAGGTACAGGAGGGCCCGTGATGGCCACCGGACTGCCGCAGTACCGACCCGTCCCCGGGGGCGTGCTCGCCGGCGCCGCCCCCGCCCTGCTCCCCGACCCCGCCGACGACCGCTTCCCGGGCCGGGGCCAGGTCGGCGGCGGCTGCGGCCCCTGCGGCGGCCGGCGCCGGGACGCCGCCGCTCCCGAGCAGGGCACCCTCGTCACCACCTGCGACACCGTGACGGTCGCCCTCCGGCACGGCCTCGAAGCGGTCGACATCCTGCGTCTGCGACGCGCCTGCGGAGCCGTCCTGCAGAGCCGCGACGGCAGCGCCGTCTCCTTCCTCGTCCCCGCCGGCACCTGGGAGACGTGGCACCTGCCCGGCAGCTCCTGTACGGCCGGCGCGCTGGTGCCGGCCGCCGGCGACCCGTGCTGGGTGATCCCGCCCGCCAGCGCCGGCCGTGCCGTCCGCCCCACCGACGCCTGGGTGCTCCGCTCCGCCCTCTGCGAGGCCGCATGCACGCTCACCGCGGGCGGTCTCGGCCCGTTCTGACCGGCGTGCCGCGAGGACCCGGCCGGGCCCCGTACCATCCCCGGCCGGGCCCCTGCGACACGCCCCGGACCAGGGGGCGCCCTGCGGCGGCGATAATGGCCGCCATGGGACGAAGCAGCAGAGCCGTGCGCGGCCCGGAGCCGGCGGCCACCACCGGGCCGGGCGGCCGCACCCACGCCCAGGGCCCGCTCACCCGCCCCGTCGGCTCCGGCACGGCCGAACTGCGCCCCGACCGCGACCGCTCCGCCGCCTGGACGCTGCTCATCGACGGCGCCCCGCAGTCCATGGTCGACCTCGCCGACCCGACCCACCTCGGCTTCGAGTACCAGCGCCGGCTCGGCCACCTGATCGACCTCGCCGCCCCGCCCGGCCGCCCGCTGACCGTGCTGCACCTGGGCGGCGGTGCCCTCACCCTGGCCCGTTACGTGGCCGCCACCCGACCGCGCTCGCGCCAGCAGGTCGCCGAGATCGACACCGCACTCACCGAACTCGTCCGCGCTGAACTCCCGTTGGAACGCGGCTGGCAGATCAAGGTGCGCGGCGCGGACGCCCGCAGCGTGCTGGAGCGCACCCCCGAAGGCAGCGTCGACCTGGTCATCGCCGACGTCTTCTCCGGCGCCCGCACCCCGGCGCACTGCACCACCGTCGAGTTCACCGCCCTGGCGGCCCGTGCGCTCGCCCCCGGCGGCTGGTACACCGCCAACATCGCCGACGGCGCGGCGCTGCCCTTCGCCCGCTCCCAGGTCGCCACCCTGGCCGCGGTCTTCCCCGAACTCTGCCTGGTCGCCGACCCGGCGGTGCTGCGCGGCAAGCGTTTCGGCAACCTGGTCCTCGCCGCGGCCCACACACCGCTCCCCGTTCCCGACCTCACCCGTCGCGTCGCCTCCGACTCCGCCCACGGGCGGGTCGAACACGGGCGTGCGCTCAGCGACTTCACCGCCGGGGCGGTTCCGGCCACGGACGCCACCGCCGCGCCGTCCCCGGCCCCTCCGCCGGGCGTCTTCCGCTGACGGCCGGGCTGCTGCGAAGGGCCGGGCTTCTGCCGGCCGCTGACGGCAGGGGCAGCCGCTGACGGGGGTTGGCCACCGCGGAGGGCGTTGACGGCCGCCGCGGGCGGGCGCGGTGGCGCTGACCGGTCCTGTTCCGCCCTGCACGGCGGCGAGGCCCGAGCACCGGGCAGGCGCCGCCTCGCCCTCCGCTCGTGTCGCCTCGCTCCTGCCGCCTCACTCTCGGCGCCGGGCGGAGCGCACCGGGACGGTGGAGCCTGCCGACGAGCGCTCGCCCGCCGGGTCAGGTTCCGGCGGCTCGCGCTGCGATGCGCAGGAGCGCGGGCTCGGTCCGTGGGCCGGCCGGCGATCAGTGCCCGCGCGGCAGTCCGCGGTGCTTGAACATCGCGGCGCCGGTGAGCAGCAGCCCGGCGGCGATGGGAGCGAGCACCGCGGTGGCCGTCGCGGAGCCGTCGTCGACGGCCGTCTCGGTCGAGGTGTCGGCCAGGGCGAGCGTCTCGGGCTGCCCGCCCTCCGCCGGGGTGGCGGGTTCGCCGGACGACGCGGAGGAGGTGGCGGGGGCTGCGGCGCCTGCCGCGTCGGCGGGCTCCACCGCGTCCTGCTCCTCGTGGACCGCCGCCTCCTGGACCGGGGGAGCGTCCGCCGTCCCGGACCCGGGCTGGGTCACAGCCCGCCGGTCGCCCGGCTGCGCGTCGGTGGGCGGTTCGGCGGGCTCGCCGGCGCGGGAGGCCCGGCCCTCGGCCGGGGGGTCCTGGGCTGGGGCGCTGGCGAGCAGCCCGGAGGCGAGCGCGAAGGCGTCGGGCACCGCGGCCTGCTGCCCGGGGAGGGGCAGTCCGCCGTCCCGGATGCGCTGCTGGAGGACGCCGCCGATCCCGCCGCCGGCTCCGCCGACCGGCGCCACGCCGGTCAGCTCCCCGGCGAGCCCCGGGGAGCCCGACGTCGAGGCCGACGGCGGGATGGATGTCGGGGCCGGGGCCGGCGGACGGACGGCTGACTGGCCGTCGATCACCGGGCCGCCGCGCAGGGCGCCGCGGACGGCGGGCTGGGTCTGTCCGCGTGGCGGTTCGACCGGGGCGGCGTACGCGCCCGGCGCCCCCACGCCCCAGAGTTGTGCGAGCAGGGCCCCTCCGGCGGCGACGGTGCCCGGGCGGGGCAGCCACCGGGCGAGCGCCCGTCCCGCTCCGGCGATGCCGCGGCGGACGGGTTCCAGGGGCTTCGTCGCGTGATTGGCTCGCATGTGAATTGAGAACGAGCGGACGGGCGCCGAGGTCACGCCCGCCGTCACGGACAGTCATCGCGCCGGTGGCCCCGGGCCGGTCAACCCGAGGCCCCACCGACCGCGCGGGGATCAGGAGTTGGGGCGCAGGGTCCAGGTGACCGTCATCACACCGGTGACGGCGCCGTCGGCGCGGGTGATCTCGACGGTGACCGGGAACTCGGGACGGCCGCCGGCGTCCAGCTCGGCGACGACCTCGGCGGCCGCGCGGCCGAGCACGGCGGTGGCGGTGACGTCGCCCATGGCCAGCTTCTTGTAGGCGATCTCGGCGTTCACGGCGAGTGGAACGGCGCGGGACAGCTGGTCCCCGAAGGCGGCGAGCACGATGCAGCCGCTGGCGGACTCGGCGAGCGTGAACATCGCGCCGGCGTGCGGGCCGCCGACGTGGTTGTGGTACGCGGGCTGGTCGGGCAGCCGGAGGACGGCGCGCTCCGGGGTGGTCTCCAGGTACTCGAGCTTCAGGGTGTGCGCCATCGGCACCGTGGCGTCGAGCATCTGGCCGATCGAAGGAGTGGTCATGGCGACGATGTTACTAGCCGGTAGCTTCCTGCGGCAGGGGCCGAGCGGAAATCCCTGACCACCGTGCACAACTGAGGCCATGCGAAAACGCCCGAGGGGCCGACCTCTTGAAGAGATCGGCC
>NZ_JBEPAK010000384.1:0-4309 GCF_040298565.1 Kitasatospora sp. NPDC001539
GATCCGCCCACCACCGATATCTACCCGCGCTTATCAACACTCTTACCCTCCACGACGATTTACCGATCTCGCCGAACAATTCTTCTGAAAAGGCCCTGCCCGGGTTCCCGGGCAGGGCCTTTTCGCGTTTTCGGAGCGGAACGTCGGCGGCTCAGTTGTCCTGGAGGTCGTTCTCGTCGTCGTTCGGCTGCCCCTGTGCCTGAGCAGGAGTCGGCTCCGCCGAACCCGTCGGGGCGCCGGGCTGCGGCGTCAGCGTCGCCTGAGCGCTCTGCGTCGCCCCGGGAGCTCCAGGAACTCCAGGAGCTCCGGCGGTCGGGGAGGCCTGGGGCGACTCGGACGCGCGCGCGGGCAGGGCCGCTGTTCCCCACACCGGTCGGCCGAGCCACCTGGCGGCGCTGTTGGTGAGCCGGGCGACGCCGGTGCCGTCCGGGCGCATGCTGTAGAGGTCGCTGCCGGCTCCCGCGGAGGCCTGGGTGAAGACGATGGACTTGCCGTCCGGCGCGTAGGCCGCGCTTCCGTAGGCGGCGTCGGAGGGGGAGGGGGTGAGGGCGCCGATGGCACTGCCGTCGGGGTGCACGGTGTAGATGCCGCCGCCGGGGGCGTCGTCGGCGCCGGCGGGGTAGGTGGTGAAGAGGATCCGGGTGCCGTCGGGGGACCAGCTCGCGCGGTCGCCGGCGCGCAGTTCCCAGGGCGTGAGCTGGCGGAGCCCGGTGCCGTCCACGTTGACGACGTAGATGGCTCGGCCGTCGGCGGGCTGTCCGGTCGCGCTGGTGCGGTACTCGAAGGTGAGCTGCTTGCCGTCGGGGGACCAGCTGGGGTTGCTGACGATGCCCGAGTAGGGCTTGTCGTTGGTCAGGAAGGTGAGCCGCTGCACGTTGGTGCCGTCCGGGCTCATCAGGTAGAGGTCCGAGTACTGGATCTGGTTGGCGTGGGCGGCGTCGAGTGCGCCCCAGGACCGGCTGAAGGCGAGCTGCTTGCCGTCGGGGGAGTAGGCGGGGGCGCGTTCGTCCTCGTTGGCGCAGTCGGCGGTGGCGCTGCCGGTCTCGCAGAGCTGGCTGATCTGGTGGGCGTTGTCGCCGCTCGGTGCGACCGTCCAGAGGCGGGCGGCGCCGCTCTGGGCGTCGGTCCGGTCGAAGGCGATGGCGCTGCCGTCGGGGGACCAGTCGGGCCGGTCGTCCCTGACGTGGTCGGGCGGTTGGGTGACCTGCTGCTGGGTCGTGCCGTCAGGCGTGAGGGTGACGATGGCGCTGGTGGTGCGCGAGGCGTCGGTGTAGGCCCGGCTGACGATCAGTCCGTTGCGTGCCGGTGCCGCGGGGGTGGCGGCCGCCGCGCCGACCGCGCCGCCGGACGAGGTCGGCTGGGGGGTGGCGGTCGGGGACTCGGGGCGGATCTGGGACAGCGGGATCTCCCCCGGCTCGGCCCCGCAGCCGGTGAGCAGGGTGCCCAGAAGCAGCAGGCCCGCACCGGCGGTTGCGCGGGTGCGGGCCTTGTTCGTGGGTGACTGCCGTGTGCCGGTGATCCGTGCCATCTCCGTCTTCGACCTTTCCGACCGCTGCGACGTGTGCTCCGCCTCGGAGCCCCGGACCGCGAGCGGGCCCGGGACGGAGGCCCCTGGAAGGAGCTGTCACTCTGTCAGAAGGGAGCGCCCGGGGCGGGGCGACACGCGACGGAGCGCGTCCGCTCGGTCGCAAGGAGTAGACGGGGCCGGAGAAGGCCCGGACCGGGTCCGGGCGGTCAGCTCCGGGCGGGGTCGGTGCCGGCGGCGCGGCGCTCGGCCTTGGCGAGGGCCTCCGCCTCGTCCTCGGCCTCGGCGACCTCCAGCGTCGGTGCGGTGCCGCCGAGGTGGGAGGGCAGCCACCAGGTGTCGTCCGGGCCGGAGGGCTTGCCGGGGTACTCCCGCTGGGCGCGGTCGAGCATCTCGCCCATGGCGGCGCGCAGCTTCCTGGTGACCATGACCGGCTTGTCGCCGGGGCCCAGGTGAATCGGTTCGCCGATCATGATCGTCACCGGGACGTGGCGCTTGGTGAGGGTCTTCGGCCGGCCCTTGGTCCAGAGCTGCTGGGTGCCCCACAGCACGACGGGCAGCAGCGGGGCGCCGGAGTCGGCGGCCATCCGGGCGGCGCCGGTCTTGAACTTCTTCAGCATGAACGAGCGGCTGATGGTCGCCTCGGGGAAGACCCCGACGACCTCGCCGGCCTTGAGGGCGCGCACGGCGGCCTCGTAGGCGGGCTGGCCGTCGGTGCGGTCGACCGGGATGTGCTTCATGCCGCGCATCAGCGGGCCGGAGACGCGGTGCTTGAAGACGTCGTCCTTGGCCATGAAACGGGTCTTGCGCTTACCGCCGCGGTAGGCGCCGAGACCGGCGAAGAGGAAGTCGAGGTAGCTGATGTGATTGCTGACCAGCACCGCCCCGCCCTCGGCGGGGATGTGCTCGGCGCCCACGATCTTTATCCGCACGTCGAGCGCGCGGAAGGCGGTGAGTGCGGCGCCGATCACCGGCGGGTACACGAACTCGGCCACGGTCAGTCCTGACTTCCACGGGCCGGAGCCCGGTACGGCGGTACCCGCGCCGTTGCGAGGGAGCCGACCGGAGCACGGCACGCCGCGGCGGTCACGGGTGATACAGGGAGATGATCCCCCGAACGGGTGCCTGCTGTCACCTGAGGCGTGCGGTCAAGCGGATATTCGCGGTGTGATCTCCGTGATGAGTTCGGCCGGAACTTCCGGCACGTCGGCCCGGTTCCCCCACCGGGGTAGCGGCGGACGGCGTGGGAGAGGCGTACGGCGCGGGAGGGGTCGGTCAGGCCCCGGCGCCGAGGCGGCCCTGGGCGCGCCGGACGATCGGGTACATCTCGCAGCCCAGGCAGTAGCCGAAGGCGGCGTTCAGGAAGGTCGCGATCAGCGCGAACACGGTGGTGAGCACGCCGAGCCAGGTCACCTGGGTGAGGTAGCCGAGGGTGCCCACGGAGGTGAGGACGAGGCCGACGCCCTGGGCGAAGCTCAGCGGCCGCTCGTCGACGGTCTCGGTGGGCGGCTCCAGCCGGGGGAGGACGAAGGCCTGGAACAGCAGGCCGTACGGGGAGAGCCGCAGTCCGCTGAAGGCGCTGAGCGCGAAGACCAGGGCCTGGGCGGCGAGGAGGAGGCCGTTGCCGCTGACCAGGACGGCCGCCAGGACGGCGGCGGCGAGCGCGGAGGTGAAGCGGGGACCGCGGGGATCGGTCTGCACAGGGGCTCCGGGAGGGTCGCGACGGGCGGCTGCGGAGGAGGCGTGACCGGCGTCAGCGGGAGGTGGTGGCGCGGCCCAGGTCGACGATGCGACGGGAGGTCAGCAACGGCGGTGCGGTGCGTTCGGAGGCCACCGGCCGATCGTACGCGGGGGCGGTGTCAGCGGTCGACCTCTCTTTTCGGCACCGTTTTAGGCCCGCGCGCGGGCTGCCCCAGACTGGAGGGACGACGCGGATCGGGTACGACGGAAGGCTGAGGGTGCGGAGCGAGGACGGGGCGCGCAGCGAGGACGGGGCGATACGGCTGTCGGAGGCCGACCTGGGTGGACCGCTCGGCGAGCGGGCGACCCTGGTGCAGTTCTCCACCGCCTTCTGCCAGCCCTGCCGGGCCACCCGGCGGGTGCTCGCCGAGGTGGCGGGGATGGTCGAGGGGGTCGCGCACCTCGACGTGGACGCCGAGGCGCGGCTGGAGCTGGTCCGCCGTCTGGGGATCGCGCGGACGCCGACGGTCCTGGTGCTGGACGCGGGCGGTCGGGTGGTGCGCCGGGCGGCGGGAATGCCGCGGAGGGCCGACGTGATCGCGGCGCTGGGGCGGGCGGTCGGCTGAAAGCCGCTCGCGGGTGCCTGGGATCCGTCGGCCGGCACCGTCGACCGGGACCCCTCGGCCGGAACCCGCCGGCCAGGACGGCGGGATGGCGGTGGCCGCGCCCCGGTCGCGCCCCGATCGCGGGCCGGTCGGGGCCGCCCCGTGGGTGGAGTCACCGCTCGGCTGGGGCAGGATGGGCGCGAGCGGTGGTGCAGCCGTCCCGGCCTAAGCTACTGGCCAGTAGTGACCGCTGGGCTACCGGCGAGTATGCTGCCAGGAAGTTCCGGACCGGCACGGGAAACCCGCTGCCCGGAGCGGGTGCGTGGCAGGTCGCACCCGCTTGCACAACCGCAGCCGCCGGACGAGACCAGTACAGGAGACAGGCCGTGAGCTTGAGGATCGTTGTCTGTGTGAAGTACGTGCCGGACGCGACGGGTGACCGTCGTTTCGCGGACGACCACACCACCGACCGGGAGGGCGTGGACGGCCTCCTGTCGGA